>SEDB01000126.1 GCA_004210715.1 Pedobacter sp. | reverse complement strand
ACCAGCGACAAATCTTTCGGTTCGCAAATGAAACGTAAAGATGTTTATAAAGATTTAATTCCCTTGATAACAAAAGATGCAACCGATGATTTGAGCAAAGCAAAGGCGATTTATAATTATATCAAAAAGCAAGTTAAGTGGGATAACTACTATGGCATTTACAGTGCTGATAACATCAAAAAATCTTTAGATAATAGATCTGGAAATACTGCAGACATTAACCTGAATCTAATCGCAGCTCTTTCTGCCGCAAATCTTGATGCTGAAGCCATTATCTTATCAACACGGGAAAACGGAACCATAAACAAGCTTTATCCTGTTATTTCTGATTTTAATTATGTGGTAGCCAAGGTAAATATTGGAGAAAAAAGCTATTTGCTTGATGCTACAGAACCACTTTTACCTTTTGGATTATTGCCGTTGCGTTGCTGCCGAAGGTAAAGTGATTGGAACACTGACTACAATTTCTCAGGGTTATGCCGCTTACAATAAAAGGAGAGAAATAAAAAGATACAGTTCTCCCGATGAATTTGTGGAAAAACTGGATGATCGCCTGAATAAAATTAAAATTATCAGTCATACGATCAATAACCTTGATAGCGTAGAAAATCCGCTTACCGAAAATTATGAGATTGAATTTACAGTAAATGATGGCTCAAATAATGGTCAATTTTATTTAAGTCCATTCTTTATTAATGCCATTACTAAAAATCCATTTAACTTAAATGTGCGAACTTACCCTGTTGATTTAGGTGCCGCATCTGATGAACGGATTATCATCAATATAGAACTTCATCAAAAATATAATTTATTAGATAAGCCTAAGGATTTAGCCATCGGACTTCCAAATAATGGCGGTAAATATTTACTCCAAACGCAGTTAGATGATAAAACATTATCATTGAGTCAGGTTTTGCAATTTAATAACGCTATTTATGAGCCAGATGATTATCCTTATTTGAAGGCCTTTTATAGTAAAATCATCCAAAATCAAAAAGCAGAATATCTGTTAAAAAAAGTTGATTAATATGAAAATTAGGTTGATTTTTTTAAGCTTTTTAGCTTTGGCCAATATTGCTCTTGCTCAGGATAATTATGATGTGGATTTGATACCCGGCAATTTAAAAAACCGAGCCAACTCCTGCATTAGAATTGACGAAACAGTTGTTGACATGCGTGCGCCAGAAAACGTAATGCAAACCGTAAAAAAAGCAATAACAGTTTTCAATGAGAACGGTGAAGATGAAGCTCGATTGGTTCTACATTACGATAAGAATACATCAATAAAAAGTGTTAAAGGCGAGGTTTATAATGCTGTAGGTAAACTGATCAGTAAGTTTTCACAAAACGATTTTTCAGATAACAGCGTAGCTGATGGCTTTTCGCTTTTTAACGACAGCCGGATAAAACACTATTTACCAAATGTAAATCAATACCCATTTACCATCGTTTACAATTACGAAATTCGAAATAAACAAAATTTATCGTTGCCAAGATGGCGACCAAAACCTGCTGATGACGTCTCAGTTGAGCAAAGTTCATACACATTTATATCCAAACCAACTGATGAAGTACGAATTAAGACACTTAACTACAACGGTTCGCCGGAAATACTAACGGACGAAAAGCAGAAAAAAATGGTTTGGAAAGCAAGCAATATTCTTGCAGTTAAATCTGAACCTTATCATCCTGATCCTGAAACCTACCGTACAAGTGTTCAAATTGCACCAATCCAATTTACTTATTACAATTTTAAAGGAAACTATCAAAACTGGGACGAACTTGGTAAATTGGTTTTTGATAATTTAGTTAAACCACGGTCTAACTTGTCTCCGGGAGCCTTAACAATTGTTAAAGATTTAGTAAAAGATGAAAAAACAGATAAAGATAAGGCTAGAAAAATTTATCAATACCTGCAGAATAAAACCAGATATATCAGTGTGCAGATCGGAATTGGAGGTGTTCAACCTCTTGCGGCCAGTGAAGTTGATCGCTTAGGTTATGGTGACTGTAAGGCATTGGTTAACTATATGCAGAGTATGTTAAAAGCTGTAGATGTTGATTCTTACTATTGTGTTGTTGAAGCTGGGAGCCAAAAGAAAGGGATGGATCCTAAATTTGCTGATATGTCGCAAGGCAATCACATTATTTTGTGCCTGCCTTTAAAGAATGATACAACCTGGCTGGAATGTACAAGTCAAAAGATCCCATTTGGATTTTTAGGCGATTTTACAGATGACAGATTGGTATTTGCTTGTACGCCTGAAGGAGGCAAATTATTGAGAACGCCAAAATTATATGCGCAAAACAATTTACAAGTAAGAAGTGCTTCATTAAAAATTAGTGAAGATGGTACAGTATCAGGGGAAATGAACACCACATTTTCAGGAGCGCAATACGAAAACCATGAATCAATTATCGGCAAACCAACAACAGAGCAACATAAAGCTTTAAAATCATCTTATAACATAGATAATATCGATTTTGAAAATATTGTTTATACTCAGGATAAGACAATGAGTCCGAAGATAATGGAAGATATAACGATTAACATTAGGCATTATGCTTCAGTTAATAGCAATAAATTCTACCTCCAACTTAATGCGTTTAATGTTGCAAAATCCATCCCTGAGATTAAAACCAGGACTTTACCAGTTTACATCAACAGAGGTTATACAGATGAAGATACTATTAGCTATTTGCTTCCTGATAACGTAGCAACCGAATTTGTTTTACCTACCAATAAAAGTTTAAAAAGTGATTTTGGTTTTTACGAAGCGAAAGTAACTTTCGAGGGAAAAAAGATTAATTATTATAGAAAAATAATGATTAACGATGGTACATTCCCTGCGGATAAGTACGCGGAATTTTCAAAATTCATGAGCGATATTAACGCTGCAGATAATTTGAAACTGGTGCTTAGCTTAAAAAAATAATTCCCAAAGTGATACCAACAATCATGATTAAGTACATTAAAATTTCTGTGCTGGCAAAACGTTTGTACTTGGTCCAAAAGGAGTAATCGTTATCTTGATTTGGCATTTTTAGTAATTAAAAATCAAAGATAATTAAATTGACCTAATTATTGGGTTTATAGGTGGTAATCTCTCTGGCCATGCCTTTAAATAACACAATATGAAAGGGCCACATGGCATACCAATACATTCGTCCCCACAAACCTTTAGGTCTGAAAGTAGCTACCTGCGAAAGAAAAGCTTGACCATGAAACTCCACCAACTTCAACTCCAGCCAAGCTTCGCCTGGCACTTTCATTTCTGCGTATAATAATAACCTTTTATTCTTACGATCTGCCAGGAGCACCCTCCAAAAATCGAGCACATCGCCAGCCTGAAGATCGATATTACTTGTCCTACCCCTTCTGGTGCCCACGCCTCCGAAAATTTTATCTAAAAATCCTCTTAACTGCCAAAGCCAATCCATAAAATACCAGCCTCTGCTCCCACCTATGCTCCAAATATTTTCAAAAACTTCTTCCGCTTTGCGTTCAAACGGCATTTTCACCTTGTATTCGAGTGTTCCATTCTGTGGCACCTTAATCTGATCCATAAAATCAGTCTGCAAGTATCCTCTGTTAAGCGCATCCTTCCAACTGGAAACAATGGAGTTTTGATCAATTTTTTCAAAGGCGAGGTGCAAGGCTTCAGCATAGGTTAAACATTTTCTGGGTACAACATTCTTAATGTGATCATCTTTACAAACCACTTCATTCTTCATACTATCAACCAAACTTTTGGCCAAAGAATAAGGAACTGGCGTAATCAGATTGAGCCAAAGAGATGACAATCTTGGCGTTAAAACCGGAACAGTAATAATCCATCTTTTTAAGCATCTCTCTTTTGCATAACCAAGCAACATGCTTTTATAAGTTAATATATCAGGACCACCAATATCAAAAGTTTGGTTGAAAGCTTTTTCATTATTTAAAACACCAACTAAATATCCTAATACATCACGAATCCCTATCGGCTGACATTTGGTGTTAACCCATTTTGGGGCAACCATCACAGGGATTTTTTCCGTTAAATCTCTAATAATTTCAAAGGAGGCACTTCCTGAACCAATAATTATGGCAGCACGTAAAATGGTACAGGCAATTCCTGATGACTTTAATTTCTCTTCAACAGCTAACCTCGAACCTAAATGTTTTGACAAATGCACATCATTGGCAATGCCTGTAAGGTAGATAATTTGTTTGCAGTTGGTTTTGCTGATTGCATTGGAGAAATTTTCTGATGATTGTTTTTCAAGATCAGAAAAACCTTTATCGCTTGATGACATGGAATGAACCAGGTAATAAGCTGCATCTATATCATTTGGAATCTCCGTGAGTGTTTCAGCATTTAACAAATCGCCGTTGATAATCTCGACCTCTTCACTCCAATCAGATTTGGCTGCAAACCGTCGTTTATCTCTAACCATGCAAACCACTCGGTGCCCTTCTTCGAGTAGTAAAGGCAATATTCTAGTACCAATATACCCATTGGCTCCGGTTAATAGAATTTTCATAGTCTTTACATTATAATACACAACAGTATACTTGTTCATTTGTTACTGGTTATCAACCACATTAAGCAAAAACAGCATTCCTTAAAGCTATAAAAAAAGCTGTTTCCGTCATAAACATGTAAAACACCGCGTATTACTAAAACTACACATTGGTTCACACAACAAATACCAAAAATGTCCGTATTAGAAGTTCAGATTAAATCAAACATCCCTTAATGAAGAAAATCTTTTTAGGCATTGCCGCGATTGTTTTAGTGAGTATGAGCATTGTCGGAACAAGTTGGAAAGCGGTTGAGAATCCACAAACACAGCAAGAAACAGTAAAGAAAATTGCTGCAGATAGTATTTACAATCAATACATTTTAAACATTTATCATACTGCAAGCTTAGATTCGGCTGGTTTAAATGAAGAAGTATTTGAAAAAGCCCTGACAGGATTTTACAACATGAAATATTCTGGTTTACTGCATTCAAAATCAATTTTAACCATTGCAGATTTCGATCAGCAGAGTTGTAAAAAACGTCTTTTCATTATTGATTTAGAAAAGAAAAAACTGATTTTAAATACCTGGGTTGCCCATGGACAGAATAGCGGCGGCGATAAACCTGCTTACTTTTCAAATACACAAAACTCTAACCAAAGCAGCTTAGGATTTTATCTTACCGGAGAAATTTACTACGGCAAACACGGTCGTTCACTTAAATTAGATGGAATGGATCGCGGCTTTAACAATAATGCAAGAGAGCGGGCAATCGTTGTTCATGGAGCAGATTATGTCTGCCAGGAAACCATTGATCAGTTAGGTAGACTAGGCAGAAGCCAGGGCTGCCCGGCAGTACCAACTAAGCTGGCTAATAAAGTGATTGATGCCATTTCAGATCGTACAGTTTTATTCATTAATAGTTCGAATCAGCAATATCATTCTTCTTTTCTAAATGAAACTTTGGCAGCTAGTGTTGCTTTAAATGAAGGCGAAGTGCTTGCAGCGCAAATGGATTAATTGAGTTTAAGATTAGATTCTTTCAAATTATTAGGCAAGATTTTTATGAAGATCCATTTAAATCTTGCCAGAGCATCCCAAACCCAACGGTTGGTATCTTTATCTTTTTCGCCACAATCAACAACTTCTGCTCTTTTCAAAAGCTTTTTTACAATATTGTTTAAAAGTCTGAATTTAAAAGCCCGGTTAAATTTCAATCCAATATAATCGCAATAAATGTGAACCAGTACTTCAACAATAAGGGAATCATCACTAATGGCTAAGGGTTTATTAAATTCATTTAAATAATCACTTTTGATTGTTTTTACCAATTGAACAAAACGTTCATGAGCTTTTCCATCTAAAAAACGCCACAATTCCTTATCGCCATACACACGGATAATCCCTTCTTCCAAACCAACTTTTATATTGCAATCTTCTAATATGTAAGTTTTATCCATTCATTTTTTTAGATCTAAAAACCTTTTTTTTGTTACTCATTAATGCAATTCTAACAGTTAATGCTGTAAAATGTTTAACCATCAATGGTTTAGCCTGTGAGTAAAATTTTCCCTTTTCAACGAATATTTTAATCATCTTTGAGGTTGGAAAAATAAGCCTGATTAATGAAAATTGTTATTGCAGAAAAGCCCTCAGTTGGTCGTGAACTTGCCAAAGTTTTTGGAGCAACTACCAGAAAAGATGGATATATCGAAGGTAAAGGATATTCGTTTACCTGGGCTTTTGGGCATTTACTGCAATTAGCACCTCCTCAAGATTATGGCTTTATAGGCTGGAGAAAACAGCATTTACCCATGCTGCCTGCTAAATTCAAACTTGCCGTTAGGAAAATTAAAACCAAAGATGGATTTGTAGAAGACCCGGCAGTTAGAAAACAATTAGATACCATTAAAAGGCTTTTTGATGAAGCTTCGGAAATTATTGTAGCAACGGATGCTGGACGAGAGGGTGAATTAATTTTCAGATACATCTACTATTATCTAAAATGCAAAAAACCATTTAAAAGGTTATGGATATCATCGCAAACGGATGAAGCTATAAAAGATGGTTTTAGAAATTTAAAACCTGGAACAGACTACGATACCCTTTTTAATTCGGCACATTGCCGCTCTGAAAGTGATTGGTTGGTGGGTATGAACGCAACACAAGCCCTTAGTATTTCAGCAGGAAATAGAACAGTTTTATCGTTAGGAAGGGTTCAAACACCAACTTTAGCAATGATTTGTGCCCGCTTTTTAGAAATCAAAAACTTTGTTCCTCAGACTTATTATCAAATCAGTATTCAATTGATTAAAGATGAGCAAACCTTTAAAGCGGTTTCTACTTCAAATTATAAAGATAAAGAAGAGGCTGAAAAACTTTTTTCTTTGGTTGAAGATGTGGCATCAGGTTTTCCAACTGGTGGAAGTATAACTGCGGTTGAAGCAAAACCCAGGAAAGAACCACCACCACTTTTGCACGATTTAAGTAG
>SEDB01000604.1 GCA_004210715.1 Pedobacter sp. | reverse complement strand
AGAGGTGGCCGGGTTGGTCTGAACAATGATCGGCAACGGCTAAGTGGATCGTCTGCCGGTTGTTTCCTCGAACTGCCGATATGGGGCGTCATGCAGGAAGGGCGTAGCCCGACCGGAGTGACGCCCCATATCGGCGGCCAAGCTCATGCTGCCATCGCCAGCGGCAGGTTGTCAAAATACGTTTGATCCGGCGTCTTGGCGGCAAGGCTCGAATGCGGCCTCCTGCTATTGTAGAAGCTCAGATATCGGCCGATCGAGCCCCGTGCCTCGCTGACCGCGGCGTAGGCGCGGAGATAGACTTCCTCATATTTGACCGAGCGCCACAGACGTTCGACCACGACGTTGTCGCGCCATGCGCCCCGGCCGTCCATGCTGATGGCGATTTCTTCGCGCAGCAGTACGCTGGTGAAGGCCATGCTGGTGAACTGGCTGCCCTGATCGGTGTTGAAGATCTCCGGCTTGCCGAAGCGCGCCAGCGCTTCCTCCAGCGCCTCGACACAAAAATCGGCCTCCATCGTGATGGACACCCGCCAGGCCAAGACCTTGCGGCTGAACCAGTCCACAATGGCCACGAGATAGACGAACCCCTTCGCCATCGGAATGTAACTGATGTCGGTCGCCCAAACCTGATTGGGCCGCACGATCGCCAGCTTGCGCAGCAAATAGGGATAGACCTTGTGCCCTGGTGCCGGCTTCGAGGTGTTCGGGCGGCGGTAAATCGCCTCGATCGCCATCTTCTTCATCAGCGTGGCAACATGCTGGCGGCCGATCTCGATGCCTTCCTGCCGGAGCAGATCTCGCAACATCCGGCTGCCTGCGAACGGAAACTCCATGTGCAACTCGTCGATCCGCCGCATGATGGCGAGATCAGCAGCCGACGCCGGCTTGGGCAGGTAATAGACGCTGCCCCGGCTGATCCCCAGCTCCTGGGCCTGCCGCGCAAGCGGCAAGCGGTGCGAACGGTCAATCATCGTTTTGCGCCCGGCAACAGACCTGCCTTGCCGAGCGCGCCGGCCAAAAAATCGTTCACCAGCGTCAGCTCGCCGATCTTCGCGTGCAAGGTCTTCACGTCGACCGCAGGCTCCGCCGCTTCGGTAGCGCTGTCCGAGCCGAAAACACCTGCTGCCCCTTCCAGCAGCTGAGTGCGCCAAGTCGTGATCTGGTTCGCATGGACGTCGTAGAGCTGGGCCAACTCGGCCAGCGTCTTCTCACCCTTCAGGGCGGCCAATGCCACCTTCGCTTTGAAAGCCGGGCTGTGGTTCCGGCGAGGTCGTCTGCTCATCTGATCTCCTGTCACGCGGCCGCCTTGGCCGCCGTCAGGCAGAAAATCCACTTATCCCGCTGTCCAGTTTTGCCAGGCCACCTCT
>SEDB01000603.1 GCA_004210715.1 Pedobacter sp. | reverse complement strand
ACACCCAAAGCCCGTATTTCTGCTGGAAAAAGCTCTGCTTTTACAACGGCGTTAATGCTGGTGTAACCACTTACAATGATCAAAGCGCCAATCATCAATAAGAAAATAATGGTGGTATTGGTTGCATTCGAAAGACCAGTTAAAATGGGAACGGTACACAAAGTACCTAACACTCCAAAACCAATCAACAAAGGTTTTCGGCCAATTTTATCTGATAATAAGCCAAACAAAGGTTGTAAAACAGCAAAAACCAAAAGTGAGATGAATGACAATGTAGTTGATGTTTCCTTGCTGAGATGAACTGTGTTTACCAAAAACTTTTGCATGTAAGTACTAAAGGTATAAAAGGCAATTGTACCGCCTAACGTTAAGCCCACAACGGTAAAGACTTCTTTCGGATATTTCATAAGCACAGCAATACCGCCTTTCTTTTCCTCTTGATCTTTACTTTTAAATGCTGATGTTTCAGCAATGTGCCTTCTGAGATACAATGCAATGAAGGATAAAATCGCCCCAATAAAGAAGGGAATTCGCCAACCCCATGCGCTAAGTTCTTCCGGTGTGAGTAACCAGTTTTGTAAAATTAATTGTATGCCTAAGGCCAATAATTGCCCGCCAATTAACGTTACATATTGAAAACTCGAGTAAAAACCACGGTGCTTTTTAGTGGCCATTTCACTCAGGTAAGTGGCTGATGTACCGTACTCGCCGCCTGTACTTAACCCCTGAATCAACCTTGCAAAAACCAATAGCAAAGGTGCAGCAATCCCGATTTGTTTATAACCGGGAGTTAAGCCAATAATCAATGAGCCAATTGCCATGATTAGTACAGAGAGTGCCATCGATTTTTTCCTGCCTTTTTTATCGGCAATGCTGCCAAAAAGCCAGCCACCAATTGGCCGCATTAAAAATCCTACAGCAAAAATCCCGGCTGTGTTGAGCAATTGTGCCGTTGGATTACTGTTTGGAAAAAATATGGGCGAAAAATATAAAGCGAACGCAGAATAAGTGTACCAATCGTACCACTCCACCAAGTTACCAACTGAGCCACCAAAAATAGATTTCAGCCTATATTTGACATCATTCATTTCATCGGGCTTAAAATCAATCCTTTTAATATGAAAGATAACTTTTCTACTCAAGCAGCCGAATATGCCATTTACCGTCCAACTTATCCGCAAGAGTTGTTCGATTATCTGTTTTCTTTAGTAAAAAATAGGGATGCGGCCTGGGATTGTGCAACCGGAAATGGACAAGTTGCCCGAATTCTGGCCCAGCATTTTCAAAGTGTTTATGCTACTGATATCAGCGAGAAACAATTGAGTCAGGCCTTGAAATTGCCTAATATAATTTATCAGGTAGAATCTTCCGACAAAGCGAATGTTCCGAATAATAGTTTTGATTTGATTACGGTTGCACAAGCCATCCATTGGTTTAATTTTGATGCTTTTTACGCAGAAGTTAAACGAACATTAAAACCTGATGGACTTTTGGCCGTAATTGGCTACGGCGTAATGTTTATTGACAAAAAAGTTGATCAGGCGATACATAAATTATATGAAGATATTTTAGGCAAATATTGGGATAGCGAACGCCGTTATATTGAAGAGGGCTACAAAACTATTCCATTCCCTTTTGAAGAAATTGTAGCGCCACATTTTCAAATTAAAACCTCATGGAATTTTAACCAAATGATTGGATATTTAAACACCTGGTCATCATTGCAGCATTATAAAAAAGCGAACGATCG
>SEDB01000125.1 GCA_004210715.1 Pedobacter sp. | reverse complement strand
GCTAAAGTACCTTTAAACGGTACACGACCAACAATACCTTCGGGAACTAATTTCTTGATATCATCTTCCACATCCTGGAAATAACGGTCTTTCGATCCTTGCTCCATCGCTTCGATAGAACCCATTCCGCGATAAGATTTAAATTTACGGCCTTCGTAAATGATGGTTTCGCCTGGTGATTCTTCAACTCCTGCAAACAATGAACCTGCCATCACTGTACTTGCGCCAGAAGCAATCGCTTTTGCGATATCGCCTGTATGTTTAATACCACCATCGGCAATAACCGGAACACCTGTTCCTTTTAATGCTTTAGCACATTCATAAACAGCGTATAGTTGTGGAACACCAACGCCTGCAATAATTCTGGTGGTACAAATTGAACCTGGACCAATACCAACCTTAACAGCATCAGCACCTGCATCAGCTAAAAATTTAGCCGCTGCACCAGTTGCAATGTTACCCACGATCACTTGAAGATCAGGATATTTAGCTTTAACTTCCTTTAGTTTATCAACAACTCCTTTTGAATGTCCGTGAGCAGTATCAATCGTAATTACATCAACGCCTGCATTTACCAATGCATCAACACGTTGTAAAGTATCAGCAGTAACACCAACGGCTGCTCCTACTCGTAAACGACCACGCTCATCTTTACAGGCTGCAGGGTAGTTTTTTACTTTTGAAATATCTTTGAAAGTGATTAAACCGCTTAAATAGCCGTCTTTAGAAACTACAGGTAATTTTTCAATTTTATGATTTTGAAGAATTTCCTCTGCCTGAACCAAAGTAGTCCCTTCTGGAGCGATGATTAAATTATCTTTAGTCATCACTTCAGCAATTGGGCGTTGCATATTTTTTTGGAAGCGTAAATCGCGATTGGTAATAATTCCTACCAACTTATTATCATTGCTTACCACTGGAATACCGCCTATTTTGTGCTCTTTCATAATTTTGAAAGCATCAGCAACAACAGCAGTTTCTAAAAGCGTTACAGGGTCTTGAATCATTCCACTTTCTGAACGCTTAACTTTTCTAACCTCTTCTGCTTGTCTGTCGATAGTCATGTTTTTATGTAACATACCAATACCTCCATTTTGCGCAATGGCAATAGCAAGTTCGGCTTCTGTTACAGTATCCATAGCAGCAGAAATCAATGGAACGTTAAGCTTAATTTTTTTAGTTAAGAAAGTGGCTGTATTTACATCACGAGGCAGAATTTCCGAATATGCGGGTACCAAAAGTACGTCGTCATATGTTAAACCTGTAGCAATAAATTTTGTGGAGTCGAGTTGCATAGCAAATAAATTACGATTTATTATTTGCCAGGCAAAGATACAAAAAAACCAGGAAAATAAAAGTGTAAAGGCAAAAATGGATAAATATTGAGCTTTGCTGACAAATTAGATTTTGTAATTAAATCTGATATTATCACCTACTTTATTATCATTGCATATAAATTTTATAACAATGATCACAGAAAACACTTATTTTGAAGGCAATGTAAAATCTTTAGGTTATGAAACCGGGGAAGGAAAATCAACTATTGGCATCATTAATACAGGAGAATATACATTTGGAACTGCACAATTGGAGATTATGCATGTAATTGAAGGAGAACTGGTTGTGCTACTTCCTGAGAGTGAAGACTGGATCACTGTTTCAAGTGGTGGCAGCTTTACTGTTCCTGCCAATGCATCATTCAGTGTTAAAGCAAAATCACAAACGGCTTACCTATGTCAATATCGATAACAAAAAAGGAGCAGATACTGCTCCTTTTTTGTTAAGACAACTAAATTTTCTAGACTATTTTTTTCCAATTATTACCTCAGTAAAATCATCAACTGATAAATATTTATTGGCCAAATCTTTGATTTCTTCTGCTGTAATACTTTTTACTTTTTCTATGTATTGATTATAATAATCGTAATCTAAACCAAAAAAGTGAATGTTTTTAAATTTATCAGCATGTGAGAAAATATTTTCTAAACTTCCTAACATAGATCCAAGCATGTAATTTTTAACCAAAGCTAGTTCTTCTTCGCCAACCAATTCATTTTTGAGCAATTCAATTTCTCTATAAATCTCCACCAGAGCATCAGCGCAAACCTCTGCTCCAACCTCAGTTGCGATAAAGAAGTAACCAGCATCTTGTAAAGAAGAAATGCCAGATCCAATACCATAAGTGTAACCTTTATCTTCCCTGATATTGTTCATCAATCGAGAGCCAAAATAACCACCCAAAACGGTATTTAAAATTTGTAAACCAGGAAAATCCTCATGTTTACGGTTTACTGCAATTTTTCCAATTCTAATGGCAGATTGAATGGCTTCAGGTCTTTCCTTATAAACATATTGTTTGCCTGCACTATCAAAATTAAACGCATTGGCTACCGAATCACTTCTATCCCAATCACTTCCAAATTGCTGATTGAGTAGATCGAAACTGTCCTCGTCGAACTTCCCAGATACAACTATCGTACAATTATTTGGCGTATATGCGGCTTTGAAATAATCAATGAGATCTTGCCTCTTCAGTTCATCGTAATGCCTGGCTTGGATATCAACACCATAAGCAGTATGACCAAATAAAGCATGAGCAAACTCCTTACGAGATAAAATATCGTTCTTTTGAAGATTTACCTGTAGTTTTTGCTTTTGATTCTGAACATAAATATCAAGTTCATGCTGTGGAAACTGGCTATCGCTTAAAATATTTTTAACAATAGGCAAAACCGATGCTAGATGTTTATTTAGGGTGTAAAGCGTTACTGTTGATTGATCTTGTGCATATTCTGTTTGAAAGAATGCACCATAAAAATCAATTTGCTCCGCTATTTCTTTTGATGAATACTGAATTGTTCCATTATTGAGCATAGCGCTTACCGCAATTGCCTGCAATGGTTTCTCCAAATTCCAGTTTACATTATTGAACAAAAACTCTATTCGAACTAAATCTTGTTCTCCAGAATATACTACATAAACCGGAACGTTATTATCTAACTGCTTATGTTTTGGTTCGATGAAATTTATTGTTGATACCTGCTTAAAATCAGGCGCTTGTTGTCTGTTAAGCATTTTCTTCAGTTAAATAATACAAAGTAGATGATGATTCTTTTGTGAAGGTATTGTTAGAAATTCGCTTAATATCATCAGCGGTAACCTTTAAAAATTCTGCTGCTTCTTGATTTAATAGTGCTGCATCGCCAAGTAATTCGTAATAAGCTAAGTTCATCGCTTTATCCAAAAGACTCATTTCTGAAAATACCAAAACCGATTCAACCTTATTTTTAACTTTAGTTAATTCGTTTTCAGTTACCAATTCGTTCTTCAGCTGGTCAAGTTCTGCCCAAATTGCTTTTTCTGCCTGCTCGGTTGTTACACCTTCTACCAATTTACCTTCAACTATAAATAATCCCGGATCCAAACTACTCGATATGTAAGCATTGATATCACTGAATAATTTTTGCTCTTTTAATAGGCTGTTATACAATCTGGAAGATTGACCACGAGACATAATATCTGACAATAAATCAAAAGCATAATAATCCTCATCTAAGCGTCCTGGCATTTTAAAAGCAACATATATTGCATTTAATGGCACATTTGCCTTTATCGTTTGATTTCTCGCCTCGGTTTGAGGATCTTCCTGAACCAAATCACGCTCATATTTTTCTCCAGCAGGAATGGGTTCAAACCATTTTTCTGCAAGTTTTTTTACATCTTCGGTTTTCACATTTCCGCCAACTACTAAAATTGCATTTTGCGGGGTATAATGTTTTTTAAAAAACGCCTTAACATCCTCCATTGTAGCATTTTCTATGTGCGAAAGCTCTTTACCAATTGTTGCCCAGCGATAAGCATGTTTTTTATAGGCCAAGGGACGTAAATTCAACCAAACATCGCCATAAGGCTGATTTAGATAACGTTGCTTAAATTCCTCACTAACTACATTCCTTTGTGTATCCAAACTTTTCTCGGAAAACGCCAGGCTTAACATTCGGTCGCTTTCTAACCAGAAAGCAGTTTCTATATTTTCTGCGGGTAAAGTGATGTAATAGTTAGTAATATCATTACTCGTAAAAGCATTATTCTCACCTCCTACCCTCTGCAACGGCTCATCGTAATTTGGAATATTGATAGATCCTCCAAACATTAAATGCTCAAATAAGTGTGCAAAACCAGTTTTTTCAGGGTTTTCATCACGAGCACCCACGTCATATAAAATATTTAAAACTGCCATTGGAGTTGTTGGATCTTCGTGAACCAAAACCTTTAATCCATTGGCAAGTGTAAAACGATTAAAATCTACCATATAATTTTTTAGAATCGTAAAGATATACTTTTAGGGTAAAATGTGAGGTGAAAATTGTAAGATGGAAGCCACAAATAAGATGGGTTTAAAAATACTTTAATTTGAAGGCCAATTCTTTGACTAAAGACTGACGACTTTAGACTTTGTACTTAGGACTTTTAACTATCTTTGCTCTATGAATACAGCCGATTTACTGCAACGGGCACTACATTTTGATTTCTTAAGCCTTGAAGAAGGTGTACATTTATACCATCATGCTGATACAGCATCGCTGATGTTTGTGGCTAATGAATTAAGAAAAATTCAGGTTCCGAGTGGCAAAGTAACATGGCAAATCGATCGTAATGTTAACACCACAAATGTTTGTATTGCGAATTGCAAATTCTGTAATTTTTTTCGCAGACCAGGCCATGACGAAAGCTATATCACTGATATTGAAACCTATAAAGTTAAAATTGAAGAAACCTTCCGTTTAGGCGGTGATCAGTTATTGTTACAAGGTGGCCATCATCCCGATTTAGGCCTTAACTTTTATGCTGATTTATTCAGGAAACTGAAAGAATTATATCCAGATTTAAAGCTTCATGCACTAGGTCCGCCAGAAATTGCACACGTAGCAAAACTAGAGGGCATTTCGCATACTGAAGTTTTAAGAGCACTTAAAGAAGCTGGAATGGATTCGCTTCCAGGCGCTGGAGCTGAAATTTTGAACGACCGTGTTCGCCGTTTAATTTCAAAAGGCAAATGTGGCGGACAAGAGTGGCTTGATGTGATGAGGGCCTGCCATCAATTGGATATTACAACCTCGGCAACCATGATGTTTGGCCATGTTGAAACCATTGAAGAGCGTTTTGAACACTTGGTTTGGATTCGCCAGGTACAAAGTGAAAAACCTGCCGATGCCAATGGTTTCTTGGCATTTATTCCTTGGCCATTCCAGGATGACGGAACTTTATTAAAACGTTTACGTGGCATTAGCAACAATGTTACTGCTGATGAATACATCAGGATGATTGCTTTAAGCAGAATCATGTTGCCAAATGTTAAAAATATTCAGGCGAGTTGGTTAACGGTTGGTAAAACAACTGCTCAATTGTGCTTACATGCTGGTGCAAATGATTTTGGATCGATCATGATTGAAGAAAATGTGGTTTCGGCTGCTGGTGCACCACACCGTTTCACAGCTAATGGAATTCAACAATCAATCAGGGCGGCTGGCTTTGAACCACAACTTCGTGGTCAGAAATATAATTACAGGGATTTACCTGAACATTTAGAAGAGCAGGTAATCACTTATTAAGCTTAATTAGTTTTTTATATAGCCTCGATTTTATATTGAGGCTTTTTTTTGTCCTTACTTTTTTAGTTGAATAGTAAATTTAGATAAAGTGAATTTTATGTTAAAATTTTTCTAAATTGTTAACTATACCTTTCGTAAATGAGCAGAAAAAATATAAAAATCTTCGTATTCTTTTTAATTGCAATTGCTGCGTTGATAGCCTATTCATTTCATATTGGATATAAAATACCTCAAAAGGATAAACATAAAGATTGGCCAGAGTACCCAAATCATTCAAACAAAGATTTGATCATTAAAGCTGATAAAAAAGAAATCTTAAACTTTACAACCATTCCCAAAAGTGATTTACTGTTGATTTATTATAAAAATCCTGATTCAGCAAATCATACCTATGGAGTAATGAGTAGAAATGGCAAATTGGTTATTGATTTTGGTTATAATACAACGGTTTACATTGATGAATACCACAACCGTTTAATTGCAGAAAATTCCAGCGGTCGCGATTCATCTACGTTTGCAGTTTATGATTCAAAAACATTTAAACGTCTCCCTACCCGATACAAGAATGTAAATATTGATCAAAGCTTTGATCAATATTTAAAAAAAGAGCGTGGGGTAGAAAAAACGGATAGCACGGGTATTAAGCAAATAGTAATTGAATTAAAACCTGGTGAAACCGAGGCACTTTTTAAGGAAAAGTACATCAAGAAGAATGCAAATTTTGCTCTTTTATTAAAAAACCTTAAAGCACTTTATGCTTTTAATGATGAACAGCTGGATGGATATAGAAGTGCTGGTTATACGAAAACAGATCAAAATGGGGTAATTTATAAATTCGATTATCTTGAAAAAGAAAGCATAGAAATATTGTGTAGAAACTTTTTCGATGATGCGTTTAGGGAGGATAAAAATAAACCAACTAATGCCAATAATGCCAATCATATATCTACCCCCGATAGTAGCATTGTTGTTGCCAATAATTTTGATTCTGGATTTGGTATCTATACTCGAGGAAGTGCTGGAAGTGGCGGTGGAAGTGGTCCGCTTTCAGATCCAAAATTTGAGCAGATTTACTTAAATTATCATCAGTTGAGATTACATCGATTAACAACTTTTTTTAAACAAGATAACAGAAAAAGTAATGAGGCGGTGTATAGTATGGAACTTAATCAGCCTAAAAGTGACAATGATACATTGGTGTTTCTAGCAGAAGGTCGCCTTTATTATTTGTATAAAGTGAATAAGGAAAAATAATGAAACATTAGGTCTGCACTGTAGCCGATGATATTTTTATTTGCCTTGCAAACTAAATCTGATTGGGGCCGAAATACTTTTATTGGCGTTTTTAAAGTTAAAACTCTATCTGCATCTAGTCAATAAGAGTTAGTAACTTTGCCAGTAAAAGATTGAAGCGCAAAGTAGGACGAACATAAATTTAAAAACAGAACCCTGATTTTCGAATTAAAAAATAAAACAGCTGGTCTTAAAATCCTTAAATCCTGGTCAAAAATAAAGGGAAACAGAACTCAGTTCTGCCTCCCTACCTTAAACTAAACATTACCTAATCAATAATGTAAATTCTTTTTGCTTATGTTAATTTCGAACCCGTTCTGATGAACAAGTTTGCAATCGTTTTCACTTCAGCACCTGTTAAAAACTCATCGAAAGATTCTGCTGCTGCTGCTCTTGTAACTGCAGTTCCATTGATACCAGTGATTTCAATGTTCGC
>SEDB01000602.1 GCA_004210715.1 Pedobacter sp. | reverse complement strand
TAAACTCTTCTTCATCATTCACATCACAAATGATGTCCAAATCGCTGCTTTCGATAGCTATGTTGATGGGAATAGTGCCAACTAAAATAGGAGTGAAATGATTTAGTTTCTCTAAAATAGAGTTTTCATTCAAAATTTGATAAGCTTTCTTTTGCCGTTCGTTTCCATTTTTTAGGTAAGATATGTCGAGAAAGTTTGTATTTGGCGCCATACAATTTTTGTTTCTTGCAGTATCCAAAGTTAATAAACCCGATAGTATGAATGCCAATGCGATCTATCTTTCTTTGTTCTTTAGTTGAAACTGGGTTAAAGTATAGGCCTCATTGGCAGTAAGGATAGCGGGAAGAAACTTTGATTTGAGTAGAGGATTTGCTTTTCAAAAACCTCTCCCAGTTAAAGTCAGCGTTACTTCATCTGTTTTGCAATTCCCTCCCCTTGAAGAGTGGGAAACAAAGTAGGTGTGTTAAACCTAGCAATTCAGATTTACACTTCTTTGATTTCAGTTGATATGCAGCGCTTCTTGATCCCTATCTTTCACGAGAGGGATCGCATTAACCTATGTTTTACCATAATCTTTAACAGGGAGATGTTTAAACAAATAAAGCCCACTTAAATTAAGAAATGGGCTTTATTTTTTCGGAACTCGTTACCTGAATTTATTTCAGGGGCTTTCATGCTATTAAGATGCTGTAATAAATTCAGCATGGCGATTTGCTTAATTAATCTTCTACAATCTCACTATTAATTCCAACCTCGTCTTTCACATCTTCTTTAAAGATAATGTTTCCGAGTGCACCTGAAAAGATTAAAGCTACGTTCAAAATTAAACCACGATGATATTTGTGCTTAATTAAATAATGTAATCCATAACCTATTCCACCAACTGCTGCGATACGAAAAAGCGATAATGCTAATTTGCCAAACTCGCCACCGAACTCCATTCCAAAAGCCATCCCATTATTTTCAGTGAAGTGGATAATACACCATTTACCGATAATGTTAAACTCCTGACCAAGGTACATATTGGTTTTAACCCAGGTTTTAATCAGCTGATCGGCCAATAAAACCAAAAAGATAATGATTAAAGGTTTTGTATAGCCTTTCATTAACTCTGCTTTAATTTAGCTTCCATGCTTAAAGTAGCGTGAGGAACCGCACGTAAACGTTCTTTTTGAATTAATTTACCGGTTTCGCGACAAATGCCATAAGTTTTGTTTTCGATGCGAACTAGCGCATTTTCCAGGTTATCAATAAATTTTTTCTGACGAGCAGCCAATTGATTGATTTGTTCTTTTTCCATTGTTGCAGAACCATCTTCCAGTGTTTTGTAAGCACCAGAGGTATCTTCTGTCCCGTTTGCATTCGGGTTACTTAATGATGATGTTAATGCATTAAGTTCTTCTTTAGAACTGCGTAATTTATCCTGAATTAATTCTTTAAATTCTTGAAGTTCACTGTCTGAGTAGCGTGTTTTATTACTGTTTTCCATGTTGTTAATTTAGTTTTCTAATATATGGATTTATATTTTAGTTACTGAAATGCTTAACTCAACATCATCGATAGTGATTTTGTTTGCGTTAATTACAGTATCCGTTAATTCTAGTTCATCAGCTAAAATTTCTGCGCAAATGTATGCCTTGTTTTTAGCAACTGCATTGGCAACAAGGTTATCATTTTGTAAATTAACCTTTATTTTGTCGGTTACTTCAAAGTTTAATTCTTTGCGCAAATTTTGTATACGATTTACCAATTCGCGGGAAATTCCCTCTTGTTTTAATTCTTCAGAAATGGTTACATCTAAAGCGACAGTTAAGCTGCCCAGGTTTGTAACCTGCCATCCTGGAATATCTTCGGCGATGATTTCAACATCAGATAGCTGCACATCGTAATTGATACTTTCTCCAAGTTTTGGATCTGTTGAAATGCTGATTTGCCCTTCTTTTTCTAACTCAAAAATGTTCTCCTGAGTAAAGTTATTGATTGCATCAGCAACGGCTTTCATGCTTTTCCCAACCTTTGCACCTAAAACTTTAAAGTTTGGTCTTACTTTTTTCTTTACGATGCCATGTGTATCGGTAATAAATTCGATATGCTTAATGTTCGTTTCAGAAAGAATGTAATCGGCAACTTTTGATATTTTTTGTTCAAAATC
>SEDB01000601.1 GCA_004210715.1 Pedobacter sp. | reverse complement strand
GGTGAAAGAACAAGCAAGCTAGTAAGTTTTGAAATGTTGAAGCTCTTGGCCGGAAGTGTTTTCTGTAGTCCGTATGTGCCATTAATTTTTATGGGAGAAGAATATGCAGAAGAAAATCCGTTTCAATTTTTTATCTCCCATGCCGACCAGGATTTGGTAAAAGCAGTTAGAAATGGGCGGAAAAAAGAATTTGCTGCATTTCATCATGAAGAAGATGTTCCAGATCCTCAAGATGAAAAAACATTCAGCTTATCTAAATTAAATTGGGACAGATTAAATGAAGAAAAACACAGCATCATGTTTAGCTTTTATAAAAAGCTCATCAACCTTCGCAAATCTTTGCCAGCACTGGGCATTCCTAATCGAAATCAGGTAAAGGTTGAGGTTTTTAAAACGCAAAACTGCCTCATTTTAAAACGTTGGGAAAATGATCAAAAAGTAACCTGCTTCATGAATTTCTCTGCTGAGAAGCAAAACTTACCCTTTTCAAATGATATGGATTTCGAACTCAAACTAAACTCAGCCGCAAAAGAATGGGGTGGCAATCACGAATCTGATCTCACTTTTAACAATAATCATATCATAATTTATCCTGAATCGCTTCTAATTTTTACTAGCTCAAATGTTTAAGCCAACTTCTACCTACCGCATTCAATTTCATAAAGATTTCAACTTTAAATCATTTAGTGAGATTATTCCTTATCTAAAAAAATTGGGTATTGATACCATTTATGCCTCGCCAATATTCGAGGCGGAGGAAGGAAGTATGCATGGTTACGACATTGTAAATCCGCACCGTGTAAATCCAGAAATTGGAACAGAAGCTGAATTATTAGCTATTTCAAAAAAACTAAAATCGGCAGGGATTAGTTGGATGCAAGATATTGTGCCTAACCACATGGCTTTTTCACCAAAAAATGCCTGGTTAATGGATGTATTGAAAAAGGGTAATCAATCTGAATTTGCATCATTTTTTGATATCAATATTTCCAACAATCAGAAGTTGATGGTGCCATTTTTAGGAGATAGTTTAGAGCATGCGATTAAAAATGGAGCGCTAGAACTGGTATTGGTTGAAGATGAATATTACCTCAGTTATGGCGGTTCAAATTGGCCTTTAAAATCCTCGTCCAATCAAAAACTTAATAAAAAAGAATCAAAGGAGCTTAAAGAAGAGCGACTTTTGATGGAGATTATTGATGAACAACATTATCGACTTTGTAATTGGCAGGAAACAGACCATAATATAAACTACAGACGTTTTTTTACGGTAAATAGTTTAATTTGTTTAAATATTCAAGAGGAAGAAAACTTCAAACTTTACCATCAATACATTTTTGATCTTGTTAAAAAAGATGTTTTTCAAGGTTTACGTAT
>SEDB01000124.1 GCA_004210715.1 Pedobacter sp. | reverse complement strand
TTATCGCCACATTCTCCAAAGCGGTAAATCATTGGAAGCAATTTCATTGTTAATTTCATCCCAAAACGCCCTGCTAATATCATTTATCCCAGCAACAGTACGGTTTTGTTCTTTATTGGAATTTTTAGAAACCGATTCGTTTTCTTGATCATTATTGTAGTGGTTCTCGTGATTAATGTCCATAGCTAAATACGTTGAGTTATAATTTTAACAGCTATGACACTGAAATGTTTATGACAATTAGGATTTGATTGTAAAATTCCTGAAAGATAAGATTGATGTTTTCATTTTCAACCGCGGGATATTGTCACTTGGAAGGTATTTGGAAACCAAACAAATTTTTGCTTGTTAATTTATTAAACGAAAATAATGAGAGCTGTAATTTATATCTGTTTTTGTCTGTTTACTTTATCATGTACACAGAAAAAACAATCAGAAAATGATGCCGTTAAGCTTGATCACACTAGATCTGTTTCGAAAGGTGATTCTGCTATTGGAATTCCTAAAACACTAACTGAAATTAAAAGTGCTTACAGCAATACAATTAACAACTTAAAACAAAATAGTTTACAAGCCGACTCGGTTAAATACAATTGTGCCGGCGAAAGAAGTGGGACCATCACCTATTTTGAAAAGGATGGTAAACTCATCTTGATTAAGCATAGTTATAATGAATATGATCACTTTTCTGCTGTCGACCAGTACTTTATTAAAGATGATAGTTTATACTTTACTTATTCACAGCAAACGGCTTGGAGCTTTGAATCTGGAAGCGCGGCTGAATCCACTACGAAAGATGACATTACGGAAAGCAGGATTTACATTACTAATAATCAAGCGATTTTATGCCTGGAGAAAAGGTATACCATTAAATCCAAATCTACAAACAACCCTATCCCCGATCAAATTCAGAATAAAAGTGTTGAATGTAAAAATACTGGTTCGATCATTAGAAATTTGAAAAACCTCTTAGCTTTCAAATCCAAACCAGAGGGCAGCTGTTTAGGGAAATAAAATCCATAAAAAAAAGTGGCACCTCAACAGTGCCACTTTTAAATCGCCTTTGGTCGTTATGCCAAGTCAAATCGATCTAGATTCATTATTTTAGTCCAAACGGCTACAAAATCTGTAATAAATTTCTGATTAGCATCTGAACTAGCATACACTTCTGCAATAGCTCGTAATTCTGAATTTGAACCAAAAACAAGATCGGCACGAGAAGCCGTCCATTTTGGCTGACCAGTTTTTCTATCACTTCCCAGATAAATTTCTTTATCATCAGAAGTAGCTTTCCAAGCTGTGTTCATATCTAATAAATTCACAAAGAAATCATTGCTTAACTGACCTGGTTTTTGAGTAAACACACCATTTTTAGAACCATCAAAATTGATATCTAAAGTTCTTAAACCACCTAATAAAACGGTTAATTCTGGTGCTGTTAACGTAAGTAAATGCGCTTTATCAATTAGTAGTTCCTCAGTAGAAACCGTAAATTTCGTTTTCTTGTAATTTCTGAAACCATCAGCTTGCGGCTCCAGATAACCAAATGATTCCACATCAGTTTGCGATTGAGAAGCATCCATACGACCAGCAGTAAAGGAAACTTTAGTAGTATAACCTGCATCAGTAATCGATTTCTCTACAGCAGTAGAACCTGCAAGAACAATTAAATCAGCAATAGAAATCTGTTTTCCATCAACTTGTGAGTCATTAAAATCTTTCTGAATTCCTTCGAGTACGTTTAAAACTTTTTGCAGCTGCGCTGGATTATTCACTTTCCAATCTTTTTGTGGTGCTAAACGAATTCTGGCACCATTTGCACCGCCACGTTTATCCGATCCACGAAAAGTAGAAGCAGAAGCCCATGCCGTTGATACCAATTCAGAAACACTCAAGCCTGATTGAAGTACTTTCGATTTCAAGGCCTCAATATCTGAATCATTTACCAAAGCATGATTTACAGCAGGAATAGGATCTTGCCATAATAATTCCTCTTGAGGAACATCCGGACCAAGATAACGGGAAACTGGTCCCATATCACGATGCGTTAATTTATACCATGCTCTTGCAAAGGCGTCAGCAAACTGATCCGGGTTTTCTAAAAATCTTCTTGAAATTTTCTCGTAAGCCGGATCAAATCTAAGCGAAAGATCAGTCGTAAGCATGGTTGGCAAATGTTTTTTTGTTCCATCAAAGGCATCAGGAATAATGGCATCTGCATTTTTCGCCACCCACTGGTGAGCACCCGCCGGACTTTTACTCAATTCCCAATCAAATGCGAATAAGTTTTCGAAGAAATTATTACTCCATTGCGTTGGCGTAGTAGTCCAGGTTACTTCCAAACCACTGGTAATGGCATCTTTTCCAGCGCCAGAGCCATAACTGTTATGCCAGCCAAATCCCTGACTTTCCATGCCTGCAGCTTCGGGTTCTTTTCCAACATGATCAGACGAAGCTGCTCCGTGTGTTTTACCGAAAGTATGTCCACCAGCAATCAATGCTACGGTTTCTTCATCATCCATCGCCATGCGACCGAAAGTATCGCGAATATCTTTAGCAGCTAAAATTGGATCCGGATTTCCGTCAGGTCCTTCAGGATTTACATATATTAATCCCATTTGCACAGCAGCAAGGGGTTTCTCTAAATTACGGGTATGAACATCGCCGTCCGCATCATCATCACTTACCAAAACACCACCATTCTCCTTAACACCATCCGATCCATGAGCATAACGTATATCCCCGCCTAGCCAGGTTTTTTCCGATCCCCAGTAAACAGATTCATCAGCTTCCCAAACATCTGCTCTGCCACCAGCAAAACCAAAAGTTTTAAATCCCATCGATTCAAGCGCAATATTTCCAGTCAGGATCATTAAATCTGCCCATGAAATTTTGCGACCATATTTTTGCTTAATTGGCCAAAGTAATCTTCTGGCTTTATCTAAACTTACATTGTCGGGCCAGCTATTTAAAGGCGCAAAACGTTGTAAACCTGCACCTGCACCGCCTCTACCATCACCAACGCGATATGTTCCGGCACTATGCCAAGCCATCCGGATGAATAAGCCACCATAATGACCAAAATCAGCAGGCCACCAATCCTGAGAATCTGTCATCAAAGCATGTAAATCTGCTTTAACGGCTTCCAGATCTAAGCTTTTAAATGCTTCGGCGTAGTTAAAATCTTTATTCATCGGATCAGATAAAGCAGAATGCTGACGCAAAATATTAAGTTTTAACTGGTTTGGCCACCAGTCGCGATTTCTGGTACCACCACCGCCTACATTTTGCTTCATGCTGCCATTATGAAAAGGGCACTTGCTGATGTCGTTCGAGTCTTTTTCCATTTTATAAATATTTATAGGTTGAACAAACTGCTCCACCCCTGTGTTTTGATAGTATGATAAAATTAGAATTTTTGAAGCGATAATCCCAATCATTTAATTCTATAATTCAATAGGCAAAATCTATTATCAATTGAATAGATATTTTTGAAACTTTAGTTTTTCAATGTTGTTCTTCTATTAAACTATATATTATGAAAGATACAAAAAATGATAATGCTGGTTTAGAAAATGAAAGATCGGATCAGGAAGAATTAAGCCAAGAAGCTTTGGGAAATACAGCTGTAGAAAAACATCCGGAACAAAATAACAATGATCTTTTGAGTAAGCCAAAAATATCTGGAACAGGATCTAATAATGCTGCTGCGGCGCCAGAGTCACTCATTGTCCATGAAGATAAAGATGGTAATGATCGTTATGAGTCAGGAGAAGATAAAACGATTTAGAAGTTATTTAAACACCTATCATCATTTTTACTTAGCTTATTCTCAGTAGGTTTAATTTTTCTCTATTTTTAATTCATTATGAGAAAAATAATTCTAACCTACCTAATTCTCTTTGCCCTACATGTGAGTGCACAAGAATCAAAAGTCGATCTTTCCGGATTCAAAAAGAATGGCTCTCAAGTTCGTATCAATCAAAAAATAATTACGATAACCTGGCCAGCTGGCAATAACCAAACCGGCAAAATGCTGATTGATTTAGCGAATGACCAGGCAATGCTTAAAAGCGTTCAGTTAGCAAAAGGAAAAACATTCAGAGAAATCGGATCAGATTTGGATCCTGCATTTGTGCTTACCATCGGCAAACGGTCATTGAGTCCTTCAAGTGGTGGTTGGGATGTTTTTTTCGATCGAGTGCCAAAAAAGCCATTTCAATCTTATCCGGTAAGCATAAATAAACAACATGCCAAAGTAACCACCAACGGGCAGCAAACAGTTGTTACTATTGATGGCGCCAGTGCTGACCGTTTTAAGGGAAATATTGAAATTACTTTGTACAATGGGAGTCCACTGTTTAATGTTGCGGCTGTAATTTCTACTGAAATTGATTCCACAGCAATCCTTTATGATGCAGGTTTGGTTAATAAAAAAGCCTTGTGGAAATCTATGGCTTGGGCAAATGTTCAGGATCAACTTCAAAATGCAACCCCTTCCCCATCAGATACAAGTAGAAATTTAGAAGTAAAATACAGAACTATTATTGGAGAAAACCCTGGAGGAAGTTTAGCACTATTTCCAGCACCACACCAATATTTTTATCCGCTTGATGAAGCTTTTAA
Organism: Pedobacter sp.; assembly: GCA_004210715.1. GTDB lineage: Bacteria > Bacteroidota > Bacteroidia > Sphingobacteriales > Sphingobacteriaceae > Pedobacter. The sequence continues at coordinate 1,993 of SEDB01000124.1, read as the reverse complement.
TTTAAAATTTACCTGGTATGGTAAAAACTTCCATAAACTATTTCCTGGATTTGGTATGGGCATTCGCCAGGATCCTTATGGCGATAACCGATACGTGCCCTGGTTTAACGCTCCACCAAAAACCCAACAGCGATTAAATTTTTTCTGTTTCTTGGATGCAGGAAATGCAGTTGCGGCTTTAAATGAAGTGAAAAAATTTACGCATGATGATGCTTACAAAGCAGTGCCTGGTTATAAAACAATGGCCACACACTTTCACAATGAATTTATTTCGGATGTGGTGCTATCAGGAAAACCTATCCCAGAAAAACCTGAGTTTGTTGATGTGCTTAAAAAACATGGCCTAGACATTGTAAAACTTGCTGAATTTCATGGACCTGGCCATCCAAAGGGACCAGATAACGAGCGATTAAAAGAACTCGGTGCTTTGTTTGAACAAACGAAACGCTTATCTGATGATAAATTTCTGCTTTTACCAGGCGAAGAAGCTAACAATTTTTACGGCGGACATTGGTTAGCTTTCTTTCCAAAACCTGTATACTGGGTAATGTCGCGTAAACCAGATCAAACTTTCGTTGTAGAAGACCCGAAATTGGGTAAAGTATATCATATCGGCAATAAAGAAGAAATGTTAAAGCTATTGGAGCTAGAAAAAGGTTTAGCCTGGACTGCACATGCCAGAACAAAAGCTTCAACAGGATACCCTGATGCGTACAAAGATGAAGACTTCTTTAAATCAGAAACATTTTTTGGGGCGGCTTGGAAAGCTATTCCAGCTGATTTATCTATTCCAACATTAAGCCAAAGGGTACTGAGACTGATGGACGACATGGCAAACTGGGGTTATAAAAAACATGTAATCTCTGAGGCAGATATTTTTACCATTACCCATCAGAACGAAATGTATGCTCATTTGAATGTGAACTATTTGCACCTGGATAACTTGCCGAAATACGATCAAGGATGGCAAAGTGTATTGGATGCTATGCGTAATGGAAAATTCTTCGTATCCACTGGTGAAGTACTGATACCTTCTTTTAATATAAACGGTAAAAAATCAGGTGAAACGCTAAAACTAACCGGCAATGCAAGTACTAAAATCACGATGAGCTTAGATTGGACTTTCCCGATGAACTTTGTTGATATTGTATCAGGAGATGGGAAAGAAATTTACCGGGAACGCATTAATTTAAATGATACACAAGCTTTTGGTAAAAAAACCTTCAATTGGCCAATTAATCTTGCGGGCCGCAAATGGGTAAGAGTGGAAGCCTGGGATGTTGCAGCTAATGGTGCTTTTACCCAAATGATATGGATAGACAAATAAAATCCTTATAAGTATATCCTACTTTATAAGACTTAAAAATAAAATAAAAAGCCAATACATTTTTTTTAAAATAAAATTAAAAAGATGTATTGGCTTTAGTGTAAAGTATTGACAGAATGAGTGTTTCTAATTTTTCTCTATCTCTTTTAAACTATTCATTTTTTTATAAGCTAAAAACCCTTTGATATCCTCAAAATGTTCTCTAACGCGTTTATTGCCAAATTCAAAAACTTTCTCTACAAGACCGTCTAAAAAGTCACGATCATGAGATACCAGGATTAACGTGCCATCAAAATCTTTTAGTGCATCTTTGATGATGTCTTTTGTTTTCATATCCAAATGATTTGTAGGCTCATCCAGAATCAACACATTAACTGGCTCCAACAGCAACTTAATCATAGCCAAACGGGTCTTCTCTCCACCTGAAAGCACTTTAACTTTTTTCGTGGTATCATCTCCACTAAACATAAAAGCCCCCAAAAGATCTTTTATTTTAACAGTGCTATCGCTCAACGGAATCTGGTCAATGGTTTCAAATACGGTTAGGCTCTCATCCAAAAGGGCTGCCTGATTTTGTGCAAAATATCCAATTTTGGCATTATGGCCAACTTTTAATCCTCCTTCAACATCAATCTCGCCCATAATTGCTTTGATCATGGTTGATTT
>SEDB01000600.1 GCA_004210715.1 Pedobacter sp. | reverse complement strand
GGAGAAACTTCATCTTTTCTGCCTGCAGGATAATTTGCCCAGTGCCATTGAAATAATGAACGTTCAATGTGCGGCATCATTACCAAGTGGCGGCCCGTTTCATCACACATCATAGCTGTGTTATAATCTGAACCATTCGGACTGGCTGGATATGTTTCGTAGGTATATTTAGCTACGATTTTGTATTGATCTTCTGCATAAGGTAAAGAGAATCTTCCTTCTCCGTGAGATACCCAAACACCCAATGTGCTGCCCGCAAGGGTTGATAACATCACGGAATTATTTTCTTGCAAGGTTAATGAAGTGAAAATACTTTCATGTTTACCGCTTTTGTTATGCAACATTTTTGGTTTGTCTTCATGGTTTTTATTAATCAAGCCAAGCTCCACAAATAATTGACAACCATTACAAATCCCAACAGATAAGGTATCGGGGCGGGCGAAGAATTTTTCTAAAGCCACTCTCGCTTTTTCGTTGTATAGAAATGCACCAGCCCAACCTTTTGCCGATCCTAAAACATCAGAGTTGGAGAAACCACCAACTGCACCAATAAATTGAATGTCTTCTAATGTTTCTCTTCCAGTGATTAAATCTGTCATGTGCACATCTTTCACATCGAAACCTGCTAAATACATTGCATTGGCTAACTCACGTTCAGAGTTACTTCCTTTTTCGCGAATAATAGCCGCTTTCGGGCGAGGTTTAGATGAATCGATTACTGGTTTCTTACCATCAAATTGTAATGGGAAACTATACTTTAAAACGTGATTTTTATAATGATCATAACGCTCTTTGGCTAAACCATTACCTGTTTGTTTGCTATCTAACAAGTAAGAAGTTTTGAACCAAACATCACGTAAATAATCAATATCAAAACTAAAATTATCTGCTGCATTTTTTACTTCCAGCGTAGCTGATGAACTCACATTTCCAATTTTATGGAAGGTTACGCCTGCATTATTTAAAGTGCTTTCCACTGATGAATCAGCCTGGAAAACAATTGCAATGTTCTCTGCAAATAATAGCTTGATCACATCTTGTTCGTTCAATGAAGATAAATCAATTGATGCACCTAAATCGCGATCAGCAAAACACATTTCCAGCAAAGTTGTAATTAAACCACCGCTGCCGATATCATGTCCTGCCTGTATTTTGTCTTCCTTAATTAATTGTTGAATTGCATTAAATGCTTTCGAGAATTGATCCGCATTTTTAACATCAGGGGTTTCAGTGCCAATTTTATTTAAAATCTGCGCAAAGGATGAACCACCTAATTTATAAGTATCATTAGAAAGATTGATGTAATAAATTGAACCGCCATCTTTTTGAAGAACAGGTTCAACCACTTTCGTAATATCATCGCAGTTTGCACCTGCAGA
>SEDB01000123.1 GCA_004210715.1 Pedobacter sp. | reverse complement strand
GGCATAAATATTACACCTTTAATGCCTAATTTTTTGCAAGAATAAGCCACGCCCTGAGCATGATTGCCAGCGCTTGCGCACACTATTCCATTTTTTAAGGCATCAGCATTTAAAGCACTTATTTTATTATAGGCACCACGCAATTTGTAAGAACGTACAATTTGTAAATCTTCCCTTTTTAGGTAGATATTTGCATTGTATTTTAACGATAATCCAGCATTAAATTCAAGTGGAGTACGTTTTACTACACCTTGTAAGGTTTTAAATGCGCTTTCAAAATTGAAAGTATTTTTTATTGTATCATTCATTTGTTCAGTGTAAAGTAGTGCGAATCAAGTTTCAAGGTTTGACTCACGCTTGTTTTTTTTGAAAAGCAGATTTAGTGCTTTTCGGTTATTGTAGCCCTGCCATGCGTTACAATCTTTTTGCGATTGTCAGTCTGAAATTGTCGAAGTCCAGTAAACAAAAAGTATTTCCACTACTGTCAGGTTTATAAAACTTTGGGCTGTGCAGGAAAGTAAAAAACCACCCCCAACCCCTCCTTGAAAATAAGGAGGGGAGTTGCCCCTCAAAGTTTTCAATATCCAAATGGCAAATCTGCATTCTGTCAGTCTGAGCCTGTCGAAGACCTTTTTTGTAATAAAAATTGTTGTCCTTCGACAGTTTGTTCCGATACTTCGGGAAGCTCAGGATAACATTATGCCCTTTATCCGTCATTGCGAGGCACGAAGCAATCTTACTGCTTATGCTAATTTTGGCTTTAAGCTTTCGGCTTTAATTTTTCTTACAAAAACTTATTAATCGCGTCTAAATAAGCATTCGCTGATGCCTTCACAATATGGACCGTTTCCTTCAGCCTTGGCTTCTTTCTCTACACCTTCATATTGTAATTTAATATTTGCTGTGGGCTTAGCCTGGTCACCACAAACCACCTGAAGTAAGTTTAATTTATAGCCGTTCTTGTACGATTCAATTTCGCCATCGCTCATTAAATAAAGTAAATCATCATCGGTAATATCTTTTTTCTCATCAGCTAAAACCAAGAAGCGCTCGTAAACATCATCAATATTAATTTTTTCAATATCATAATCCAAACGCTCTAAATGATGTTTTAAGGCGTGGCGACCGCTGCGAGCAGTTAAAATGATATCTGCACTATTTAAACCAACATCCTCAGGATTAATAATTTCATAGTTTTCACGGTGCTTCAAAAACCCATCTTGGTGGATACCAGAACTATGGGCAAAAGCATTTTTACCAACAATTGCTTTATTTGGCTGTACAGGCATGTGCATCATGCGACTAACCATTCCACTAATTTCTGTGAAATATTTACTGTTAATTCCAGTATGCAAACCTAAAGCATGGGTTTTAAGAATCATCGAAACTTCCTCCAAAGCTGTATTTCCAGCTCTTTCGCCAATTCCGTTTATTGTACATTCAATTTGTCGGGCACCATTTAAAACGCCTGCAATACTATTTGCTGTTGCAACGCCTAAATCGTTATGGCAGTGAACAGAAATAATGGCCTGGTCTATGTTTTTAACGTTTTCTTTTAAGTAAAGAATTTTCGAGCCATATTGCTCTGGCAAACAATAACCGTTAGTATCAGGGATATTGACAACCGTTGCTCCAGCTGCAATTACAGCTTCAATCATTTGTGCTAGAAATGCGTTGTCAGCTCTGCCTGCATCTTCCGCATAAAATTCCACATCTTCTACAAACTTTTTAGCATATTTTACGGCCTCAACAGCCCTTTCTAAAATCTTTTCGCGGGTACTGTTAAACTTGTATTGAATATGCATATCCGAAGCGCCGATACCCGTGTGAATACGTGGATGTTTAGCAAACTTTAAAGATTCGGCTGCAACATCGATATCGCCTTTAATGGCTCTCGTTAAAGCACAAATGGTTGGGTTTTTAATTGCTTTTGATAATTCTACAACACTTTGAAAATCGCCAGGACTAGAAATTGGGAAACCAGCTTCAATCACATCAACACCAAGTAATTCTAGTGCTTTGGCAATCTCAATTTTTTGGTTGGTATCTAACTGGCAGCCTGGAACCTGTTCGCCATCGCGTAATGTGGTGTCGAAAATATATACTTTATTTGGGTCGTGTATCATGATGCTTGTGTTGTGGATGTTTTTTGGGATAAAAATTTTAATACTAATTTGCCCATTTCGGCTGTGCCTAAAACTTTAAATCTGTTAGTGGTCTGGTCGGCAATATCATGTGTTCTGAAACCTTCTTTCAAAACCCCATCAACGGTATCAACCAGTAATTTGGCTTCTTCTTTTAAGCCGAAACCAATTTCGAGCATTAACGCAGCCGATAGGATAGAAGCTAAAGGATTTGCTAAATCTTTACCTGTAATATCGTGTGCTGAGCCGTGAATAGGCTCGAAGAAACCTGTGCTTTCGCCAACAGATGCAGAAGCCAGCATACCCATCGAACCCGCAATTTGCGAAGCTTCGTCAGTTAAGATATCGCCAAATAAATTTGCAGTTAAAACCACATCAAATTTCTTCGGGTTTTTAATTAACTGCATCGCAGCATTATCAATAAACATGTGCTCGGTTTCCACATCAGGATACTGTTTTGCAATTTCCTGAACGGTTTCACGCCATAAACGAGAACTTTCCAATACGTTCGCTTTATCTACCGAACATAATCTTTTACTACGTTGCTGTGCGGCTTGATAAGCTTTGTGCGCAATACGCTCAACTTCGTAACGGTGGTAAATCATTAAATCAGAAGCTGTATTTCTATCTTCTGAACGTATTTTTTCGCCGAAATAAACATCGCCAGTTAACTCCCGGAAGAATAAAATATCTGTTCCTTTTAATATTTCTGGCTTAATGCTCGATGCCTGAAGAAGTTCATCGAATAGTAATATCGGGCGGAGGTTTGCAAATAAACCAAGTTCCTTCCGGATTTTTAAAAGGCCTTGTTCTGGTCTAACTTTTAAACTTGGGTCGTTGTCGTATTTGGCATGGCCGATGGCGCCAAAAAGGATTGCATCGCTTTTTCTTGCTTTCTCTAAAGTTTCGTCTGGCAAAGGTTCGCCTGTAACTTCAATAGCCGCGTGGCCCATTAAAGCTTCGTCAAACACAAACTCATGACCGAAAATTTCTGCAATTTTTTCTAATGCTGCTTTTCCCCAAGTGGTTACTTCTGGTCCAATACCGTCTCCAGGTATTACTAAAATGTTCTTCTTCATTTTCGACTTCTATTGTTTCTTAACTAATCATTTGTCATGGAGACTTGGAAATTGGGAAAAAAATTGATTCCGTGTATTCTGTGTTTCCGTGGCAATTATGTTTTAGCTTAGTATTTCTATATTCAAATTTTCGACGACTTTTACCTCGCCTTTTTCTAATAATATTCTTTTCTCAATGCAGGTTGGCAGCTGCGATTCAAAATGGCCAACATAAATTAAAGTCATTCCATTGCTGCACAATTCATCAACCAATTGGTTAAAATGTTGCGTTTGCTGCTGGTCTAAACCTTGACAAGGTTCATCCAGAATTAATAATTCAGGATTTTTAATGATTGTTCTGGCTAGTAAAACCAATCGTTGTTTCCCTAATGGAAGTGCTGTTAACAATTCGGTTTTACTGTCCGTTAATCCAAAATACTCTACCAACTCATTAACTTGCTGGCTTTTGCTGTAGGGAAGTTGCTGAAATAATCCAACGGTATCATAAAATCCAGAAGCAATACTTTGCCAAACCGTTGCCGATGCATCAAAATACCAATGAAATTCAGGGGAAATTAAACCAATGTGCTGCTTAATATCCCAAATGCTTTCGCCACTTCCACGTCGGTTACCAAACAAGTAAAGTTCGTTGGCATAAGATTGCGGATGGTCGCCATTTACAAGGCTTAACAAAGTTGATTTTCCAGAACCATTATGGCCTTGCAATAACCATTTTTCGCCTGCTTTAACTTCCCAGTTGATATTTTTTAAAACCTGTTTTTCGCCATAGCTGATGTTCACATCAACCATTTTAACTATGTTATTTGATGAATAAACTGGCGATTCTTTTAAAAAATCTGGGATTTCTTTAGCATGTTTTTCAACAGAAACTGATGCTATTTCTTTCGAATTTGAAACTGAAATTTGGCCATTTACTATTTCCGCAAAGCGTTTAATTGAAGTTGGCAATTCGGTATCATTAGAAATCAAAATCAATTGAACACCTGCTTCAGAAACCTCATCTAACAAAATGTTTAAATTTTTGCGTGATGCTGCATCTAAACCTGTGTAAGGTTGGTCGATGATTAATAGCTGTGGTTTTAGCCACAAAGCCTTGACCAATTGCAGTTTTTTATGTTCTCCGCTTGATAATTCGATTAATTGAGAACTGGCAAAAGATGAAAAATTTAAAGCTTCTAAAATGTGTTCAACTTTATCTAAATGCAGACCTTTTTCTTTACCATAGCTAACCAATTCTGCATGAACAGTTAAGGTATCTTTCGCCTGCTGACTGGTGTAACGTTGCTGATAATAGAAGTTTGCAACGCCCTCTAGATTTTTAAACTGATACCAGCTTTCCACAAATAAAACTTCAGCTGGCAAATCACTATCATTATTAAAGTTGATTTTTACTTCGCCAATGGCACTTTCTAAGCCAGCTATTATTTTAGCCAAGGATGTTTTTCCGCTTCCACTTTCGCCAAATAAAACATATTGCTCGCCAGTATTTATAGTCCAGTTCAAATCCTTTAACAACGACTTATGCTGGTATTTTAGGTTTAAATCTTTTATACTGACGAAACTTTCTTTCATGCTTTTTTATTTTTCCCTTCGGGATGATTACACCGATTAAAGTGATTTCACTGATTTTTATTGGCGGTCGTCATTGTTAGGAATGAAGCAATCCTACAACTGTGGCTGTGGTTTTAACCCATCGCTTTAAGATTGCTTCGTGCCTCGCAATGACGAGTTTGTTAGCTTTTCGCTTTAGTCTTTCTATTTCTTCTCAAATTCTTCAATTAAATCTTTTTGAGCCAGGATGAAATCGATATCATCATAACCATTAATCAAACACGATTTTTTGTAAGCATTAATTTCGAAAGATTCTTGTACGCCTGTTTCAACAATGGTTACCGTTTGGTTTTCTAAATCAACTTCTAACGGAGATTTAGCATTGTTTTCCACGGATTTAAAAATTTTAGCTAAGAAATCTTCGCTTACCTGTATCGGCAACAAACCATTGTTCAAAGCATTGCCTTTAAAAATATCGGCAAAGAAACTACTGATTACCGCATCAAAACCAGCATCTTGAATTGCCCAAGCCGCATGTTCACGACTACTGCCGCAACCAAAGTTCTTTCCAGCCACTAAAACCTGACCGCTGTAAGTTGGATTATTCATCACGAAGTCTGCTTTAGGCTGATTATCGTTTTCATAACGCCAGTCGCGGAACAAATTTTCGCCAAAACCCTCACGGGTAGTCGCTTTCAAAAACCTCGCAGGGATAATCTGGTCGGTATCGATGTTTTCTATATTTAAAGGCACTACTGCCGATGTTAATTTTGTGAATTTTTTCATTTTATTAGTATCAAGTAGCGAGTATTAAGTAGCAAGACTCAATTTTCGCAATTTTATATTTTGCTTTTAGCTTTAGTCTTTCAGCTTTAAGTTTTTTTTATCGCTTTCACTCGCAATCTTCTATAATCTGCCACCCATTCTCCGTTGATGAAATAATTGGGTTTCAGTATTTCTAAAGCTAAATTTTTAATAGATTCAGCTTGTTCTTCTGTTAAGTTTTTAAATGCATGCTGAGCAAATTGGTTAATCCAAACATACATTCCATCCTCGCCGATTAGCTTTGTTGGTCTGTCGAACAGCCAAATTTGTTCTACTTCAAAACTTCTAGATTCTAAAAGCGTAGCGTAAGCACTTACTGATGGAAAGAACCAAAAATTAGTCAGTACTTTATCTGCAAGGCCTAATTGTTCAGCTGCTGATTTTATCGCATCGGTTATGCTTTTAACATTGCCTTTACCACCAAACTCCGCAACCAATCTTCCACCAGTTTTCAGGCTTCTAAATAAACCTTCAACTAAAGCATTCTGGTTTTCAATCCAGTGAAAAGTTGCATTGCTGAAAATGGCATCAAACTTTTCATGGTATGGAAGTTGCGTTCCATCAAGCACTTCAAAATTTAAATTTGGGTAGGCTGTTTTTGCATTTGCAACCATATCCGCAGAAGCATCTGTTGCTAAAACTACAGCGCCACTTTCAGCAATTTGCGCAGCCAGCTGACCAGTTCCACAACCCACATCTAAAATGTGTTCGTTGGCTCTTGGGGCTAACCATTGCAAAACATCCGCTCCGTAATGAGATACGAAGTGATGTTGTTTATCGTATAATGTTGCATCCCAAACTATTTCTGGCATTTTTACTTGTTATAATTTTTACCATCTAAGAAACCCGAGGCATCGAAGATTTTAAATCGGTTCAGCTTTATTCTTTAAACTTCTACGTAATGTTCAACTATTGGAAATGGTTCATAAAAGTGATGTAACAGTTTTTTCCAATCCTGATATTCTGCCGAACCTCTGAAGCCTTCAGTGTGTGCTTCCAATGTTTCCCAGTTCACCAATAGAATGTACTTATCATTTTCTTCTAAACATTTTTTCAGCTGATGCGAAACATAACCGTTCATAGAAGAGATAATTTTTTGAGCTTCGCTAAAAGCTTTTTCAAAATCAACCGATAAACCAACCTTTACATTTAATATTGCAACTTCTAAAATCATACCTATTAATTTGTCATTCTGAGGAACGAAGAATCTGTTTCATATATTGCAGATGCTTCATTCATCAGCAAGACAACTAACTAAGCTTTTTCCAACATTTCCCTTACATCCGTAATTACACCTGTAACAGCCGCTGCCGCTGCCGTTAACGGACTAGCTAATAAAGTTCTTGCATTTTGTCCTTGTCTACCTTCGAAATTTCGGTTCGATGTAGAAACACAATACTTTCCAGCTGGGATTTTATCCTCATTCATTCCTAAACAAGCACTACATCCTGGTTCACGTAATTGAAAACCAGCCGCTTCGAAGATTTTATCCAAACCTTCGTTTTTAGCTTGTTGCTCCACTTGCTTCGAACCTGGAACAATCCAAACCGTAACATTATCCGCTTTGCGTTTATCTTTTACAAAATCAGCTACTTCACGTAAATCTTCAATACGGGAGTTGGTGCAGCTTCCAATGAAAACATAATCAACTGGTTTGCCAATTAAAGATGCATCATCATCAAAACCCATATAATCCAAAGCCTTTTGATAAGAAAGTTTCTCTTTTTCAGGTTGAGCGCTGGTTGCAGGGATATTTTCTTGGATACCCATTCCCATTCCTGGGTTGGTTCCGTAAGTAATCATCGGTGCTATATCTGCCGCATCGAAAGTTAAAACGCTATCAAATGTTGCATCAGCATCGCTGTATAA
>SEDB01000599.1 GCA_004210715.1 Pedobacter sp. | reverse complement strand
GAAAAATAACAGCAATAAGTGGCTCAACAATCACTTTCGATGCACCGATTACCACTGCTTTAGATGCTAAATTTGGTGGTGCAACGGTATCAAAGTACCAATGGGATGGAAGAATCTCCCAATCTGGTGTTGAAAACCTAAAGCTCGAATCAGATTATCACAAAGAAAATATTAAAGATGAATACCACCGCTGGACTGCCATTTCTTTAGAAAATGTAGAAGATGCCTGGGTTCGTCAGGTTGTTTTTGAGCACTTTGCAGGTTCTGCTGTGAATGTTTTAGAAACGGCCAAAAGAATTACTGTTGAAGATTGTAAATCGCTTGCTCCGATCTCCGAAATAGGTGGCGAACGCCGCAATACTTTTTACACCACGGGGCAACAAACGCTTTTTCAAAGATTATATTCAGAATATGGCTACCATGATTTTGCGGTAGGCTTCTGTGCGCCTGGACCAAATGTTTTTGTTCAATGCCAATCTTATTTACCTTTTAGTTTTAGTGGTACAATCGATAGCTGGGCATCGGGTGTGTTGTTCGATATCGTAAACATTGATGGACAGGCTTTAAGTTATTTAAATCGCGGTCAGGATGGGCAAGGAGCTGGCTGGAGTGCTGCAAACAGTGTTTTTTGGCAATGTAGTGCAGCAAGAGTAGATAATTCTCAACCACCAACAGCGCAAAACTGGGCTTTCGGAACCTGGGCCCAATTCTCTGGAAACGGTTATTGGGATATGTCGAACGAACAAATCCAACCACGTAGTTTGTATTATGCGCAGCTAAAAGATAGACTAGGAAATGAAATTGATACAAGGGCTTTTGTTTTACCTGTTGAAACCGAAGCATCTAGTAGTCCGCCAGTTGATGTTGCCCAAAAGTTAACCAAACTTGCGGCCAAACCAGCGTTAACCGTATCAGAATATATCGATGAACGGTTCGGTTAAAGTTCTAGACCATAATTATGGCCTTTGGTATGATAGAAGAAGGGATGACCACGAACGCATTCGTCGCATGGACGGTGAAGTTTGGGCACCTTTTTATGAATTACCTTTTGCACGAAGCGGACAAGATAAAGCCTGGGATGGTTTGAGCAAATACGACATCACAAAATATAACCTTTGGTACTGGAATAGGTTAAAAAACTTCGCAAACCTGGCCGACCAAAAAGGACTGGTTTTAATTCATCAGAATTATTTCCAGCACAATATTATCGAGGCCGGAGCACATTATGCCGACTTCCCTTGGCGAACTGCAAACAACATCAACAACACCGGTTTCCCTGAGCCTGTGCCTTATGCTGGCGATAAACGCATTTTCATGGCGGAACAGTTTTACGATATCAGCAATGAACATCGCAAAGCGATACACAAAGCATACATTAGAAAATGCCTGGAAAATTTTGATGGAAACTCTGGGGTGATTCAACTGATTGGTGCCGAATTTACAGGTCCCTTGCACTTCGTTCAGTTCTGGATTGATACCATTAAAGAATGGGAAAAGGAAACGGGCAAACATCCAATTATTGGGTTAAGTGTTACCAAGGATGTTCAGGATGCAATTTTAGCAGATAAACAAAGAGTTGATGTAGTTGATTTAATTGACATTAGATACTGGCATTACCAGGCTGATGGAACAGCTTATGCACCACAAGGCGGACAAAATTTAGCGCCACGTCAACATGCCCGTTTGCTTAAGCCAAAGAAAACATCATTCGAAGAAGTTTATCATGCAGTTTCTGAATACAAAACTAAATTTCCTGAGAAAGCAGTGATTTATTCAGGCGATAATTTTGATACTTTTGGTTGGGCAGTTTTAATGGCTGGAGGTTCTTTATCAAATGTTCAAAATCTTGATAAAACCTTATCAAATGCAATTTCAACACTGAAACCAATCATCCCTATAGGTAAAAACAAACAACAATACGGTTTGGAAAATGCAGGCAGAACCTATCTTTTTTATAATGCATCGGCGGAAGCGATCAGTGTAGATTTAACCAAAACTGCCGGGAAATTCAGTGTGAAAATATTAAATAGTAAAACCGGAGCCATCATCAAAGAGGAAAAAGTTATCGGTAATGCTATGGCAAGAATTAATAAAGTTGGAACTGGAGATGAGGTAATCATTTGTAGGTAAAGATGTATCTAAACCTGTTGTAACCGATAAAAATGATTACAAAGATTCTACTGCTTATGATTATTGGGACCATATCGATTACGTGGTTGATCAGGCTGCAGAAAAAGGACTTTATATGGCTTTGGTTCCGGTTTGGGGCACAAATGTAAAAGAGAAAAAGGTTAACGAGGCTCAGGCCAAAGTTTATGCAAAGTTTTTAGCTGACAGATATAAGGATAAATGGAATGTCATCTGGCTAAATGGTGGCGATATAAAAGGTACCGATGGTTTGAAAATTTGGACAACCATTGGCGAAACTTTAAGAGCTAACGACCCTAATCATTTGATGACCTTCCACCCACGCGGGAGAACGGCCTCTTCAGCATGGTTTCATAATGCAAAATGGCATGATTTTGACATGATTCAATCGGGACATAGAAGTTATGCTCAAGATACCTCCGCAAAGGAGAAACTACATTACGGAGAGGATAACTGGAAATATATAGCGTCTGATTATAAACTTAAACCAACCAAACCAACCATTGATGGAGAACCTTCTTATGAGGATATTCCGCAGGGATTACATGATACCACTCAACCGCGTTGGACTGATGCTGATGTAAGGCGTTACGGCTATTGGTCGGTTTTTGCTGGGGCTTTTGGTTACACTTACGGGCACAATTCGGTGATGCAGATGTACAAAAAAACAGATT
>SEDB01000122.1 GCA_004210715.1 Pedobacter sp. | reverse complement strand
CACAAAGGTTGCTTTTAAACCTAGCTTTTTTAGCCATGGTGTAACTAAGGTGTAATGCTCTTTCAAGCCGTCATCAAAAGTGTAACTTATCGCAGCTGTTTTATTGTCTTTAAATTTCGCAATGCTGATGTTAATGGGATTTTGAGCGAAACATAAAGCAGTGCTTAATCCTAAAAATATTAAGATAATTAGCGCTTTATTTATTTTAAGGTTATATAAGTTTTTGAATTTCATAGCTTTATAAATCTTAATTTTCTTTGTACTCAAACCAATCATACTTGGCTTTGTTGGTGCTTGATTGTCCGTTGCTGGTGGCATACATCCCAATACCAGGACCATTGAATTTATTGACATTACTTTCGGCTATAACGATCAAACTCTGTTTAATGCCAATCGGTATCATCTTTTCTATTGTTTCGCCAAAGCTAAATTCTACATCCAAATTATTGCCTTTTGCAGCAAAATGAACAATGCTTTTTGTATAAGGGATGGTAGCAATCACTTCTTTTTTGCCATTAAACTTTTTAATCAATACAAGCTTTGTCTTTGCTTTAAGTAAGCAGTAGTAATTTTCATTGGTTCTATAAATAATTAAGCCAGCCTGCTCATTGTCTTTTGTGGTTGTAAAATCCATTTTGGTACTGGCATAGAACTGATGGTGTTTAATTTTCTGAATATAGAGCGCAGCATTCACTAAACTATCTACTATTTGGGGCTGTATTTTCAAGTTGAAATACCCATTTATTAATTGGTATGATTGAACTTTTGGGCTTCGTACAGTATGCCAAATTGGGTCTAATGTTGGTGTTTCAAACTGATCTTTGGTAGTTTGTTCAGGAAACGGCGACCAAGGTAAATTAGGCCGTTCTTGGGTAAATAAAACTTTACCAAATCCTGGGTTGAATATTGGCGTTCCGTCTTCAAATTCAACTTTGGTTAAAAAGGTTTCTCTAGAAAGCGGCACCTCACCATTTACCATTCTTTTGCCTAAAACTGTTGCCCACCATTCGCCATTTTGTGTTTCTACCAAATCTCCATGCCCAATGGCTTGTAGTGGATTTTTAGATCCAAACTGACGGTGAGAAAGTACGGGATTTGTTTTATCGGATAGGTAAGGACCCCAAATCGTTTTGCTATGATGGGCGGTAATGGCATGAAACTGATCGGTACCACCTTCCGAACTAAGTAAAAGATATCTTCCTTTAATTTTATACAAATGTGGCCCTTCTGCGTAGGCTGCATTATTGGCATGCCCATAAGTTAATATTTTACGTTCGCCAACAAGTTTTTTCTGTTGCAGATCGAGCTCCTGGATCCAAATGGCGCATTGTCCTGCCCACGATTTTTTGAAATCCCAGCTATTTCCGGTATAATAACATTTACCATCATTGTCCCAAAATAGGGAAGGATCAATGCCTTGTGCATCTTTCAACCATATGGGATCAGACCAAGGTCCTTCAGGTTTTTTAGCCGTAATGTAAAAGTTGCCTCCACTTTCTGAAGCAGTTGTGATCAGATAAAACAGGCCATTGTGATAACGCATAGTTACAGCCCAAATGCCAGCTCTGTCCCTTAAGCCTTCAAATTTCAATAAATTTGGATTGCTAATTCCATGACCAACCAGTTTCCAATTTACTAAATCTTTACTATGGTAAATTGGTATTGCCGGAAACCAAACAAAGGATGAATTGGCTAAATAATAATCATCGCCAACTCTACAAATTGTTGGATCAGGACTGAAGCCAGCTAAAATTGGATTGCGAAATGTTGAGGGATGAATTTGTGCTTTTGCTAAAGATGCACAGCAAATAAAAAGTATAGCTATTCTCAAATTCAGCCTATTCATTCGCTTTAACACCATTACCTAAGTAAATTTATGAGTTCATTATAAACTTTAATCTGATCTAATACCAAATACATTTACTTTCCATTCTTCATTTCGATCATAGGTATGGAAATCTACAATTTCTGGTTTTTCATCATCAATGGTGATTTCATAGCGGATCAGTTTGCCTTCTACGGGATGATTTGGTGCCAATGCCGCTTGGACGTAAACAGAATCAGTATTGGTGGTTTTAAATTGATAATTCGCAACATTTCCTTTTTTGATGCTTACAGCCGCACCTTCATATCCCAAACCATGTGCAACCGGCTTATCACCTTCAAATGTTGTAAACTGATTCCCATTAATTGTTGCAAACGAAGCCTGAAATTGAATTAATGGAGTAACCGATTTTACTTGTGGCACTTTACCAAAAACCGCAAGATTTCTCGGCTTGTTATCCATCATGTTTTTCCATTTTCCATTGGCCAATGCATTGTATTTTGCTGTGAGTTTTTCAATGATATTGAATGCGGCATCACTATCAGACCATTTTGCGAGACCATGTCTGGCCAGTTGCCCATATAGAATTTTCTTGTTCATTTCTGCGGCACCACGTATGGGATATTCAATTAGTTCAAACCAGGCATTTTGCTTTTCAACTGGAATAGATTTCGAAAGTTGGATTACTTTCTCTGCAATGTTATCGTATTCAGCAATGCGCTTTTTGATTTCCTGTTCACTCCATGGCAGATCAGACACTTCTTTAAATTTCGGATCTTTTTCTTCGGTTCGGCTATTGCCCATAAATTCCGGTTTGCGGATGTAAGCCAAACGATAGTATTCATTCATGATGGCTGTCAATGCTGCTGATTTTTGCGCTCCGAATTCCCTTGCCAGCCAGGTTTGCAAATGTTGATCCAGACCTGCCTTATTATCTTCAATGGCATTGATGTTCCAGGCCATATCCAGAAAAAGTTCTGTTAAATATTCTCCAGGCTTAATATCGCCCACATTTAAAATCCACATGTCTTTAGCACCTTTATCATAAGCCAGCTTCATTTGGGTATAAATTTGGGCAGGATGGTTGGTTGATAGCCACAGATAATCATGCGGCCGGCCCCAATAAGAAATGTGGTAATAAATTCCGTTTCCTCCTTTGCGGTTTCGCTCAGCCTCAGTAGGGAAGTGGCGGATATAACCATAATTATCATCCGTCCACATCAAAGTAACATCTTCAGGAACTTTTAATCCCATATCATAAACTTCCAATACTTCTTTATAGGGAATAAAAACCTGTGGAACCTTGGTCACATCAGCGTTCAGGTTTTTGCTGATCAATTCCCGCTGATCTTTAAAAAGTGATGTAATCGCATCAAATTGTTCCTGAAGTGTATTTGCGCCCTGCATTTTACCATCATGCACACCACGAATGCCAAGCGTATAAATGTTATCTGAATTTTTAAGTTCTTTTACCCGGCTTTCCCAGAAATTGAGCACATTTTCCCTATTGTGTACATAATCGTAATTCCCTTTACCATCAATTTTCCATTCCGTATTGGCACTGCGCATCATGGGTTCGCAATGCGATGCTCCTACAATAATCCCATATTTATCTGCCATTTCTTTGTTTCCTGGCGTTTGAAAAAAGGCAACTGAAACATCATGCATGGCTGGCCAGAAAGCGTTCGCCCTTAAACGCAAGAGTAATTCGAAAATGCGGGCATGGGTTTTCGGACCGATTTGTCCTTTAATTTTCGACGGTTCATGTGTTTTATAACTCCATGGCGTCAGTCCCCAATCTTCATCATTAATAAAAATTCCTCTATGGGCAACTGAAGGATATTCGAATAAGCGGAACCCATTATTAAGCGATATTGAATTTTGTTTAGCAATTGATGAATCTGCCCACCATTCCCAGGGTGAAACACCTATGCGACGGGATAATTCGAGAATACCATAAGCGGTACCTCTTTTATCGCTACCAATAACATATATTTTATTGTTTTTAACTAATATCAGATATCCCTCCGGATGGGATTTTAATTCAGCAAGAGATTTTTGATCAATTTCTTTTTCTGCAACAGTTGTATTTCCAAGGGTTCCTGCAAAAATTCGGGAGTTCATCCCTTTGGATAAATTGCCACCGAACACCGCATGATAATCCCTTCCAAAAATATCAAGGGCAGTATGTACAACGGCTGCTTCATCTTTTGATACCGAAACATTTATGTTTTCTCCTTTGCGAAAAATAAAATCGGCAAAAACCTGATAAGGCATGATGAAAGCAAAAATGATTATGGTGATGGTTCTCTTTAAATCCATTTATGTTTATTCTTGAATAATTAATTTAGCGATCGTAATGTTATTGCCTGTGCTTCCGTATAAAGATTTTCGTTTATCAGACCAGTTTGGCCTTTCGCCCAAAACCGATACGGTTACCTTATAATCCGATTTAGGAAGCATTGGACTTAAGAAGGCCAGTTGAAGCATTGGCGATTTTGAGTAGAGATCAATGATATTATTAATGATGATTTTTCCTTTTTTATCACGTATTTCAACTTTAGCATAACCATTATCCGGTAGAAGAACAGCATACAATCCAATCTGTTTACCACTGAAATTAAAAGATAGCGATGCTTTCGTTTCATCAGATCTGATGATGGAAATAGAATCGATTGTTGAGCTTTTCCAGTTTCCAGTTAAGCTAATTGTTTGATCGCCAGGTAAAATTGTTTTGCGAATAATTGATTTTGAATTTGCTGTGGATAGTTGTTTCGGGAAAGACCATCTATCGCCCATAAACATAAACGTAGTATCTTTCGTTCCGCTAATTTTCAATATAAATGTAGCCTGTGAATTCCAGGTGAGTTTATCTTTTGGTGCCAGTAATCCACGGGCAGTCCATGGGCCGGAAAGCGACTTTGAAGTGTAATAATAATTGTCGTTTTTCTCCCAGGAAGTAAGGTGTGAACCAATGAAATAATAGGTGTTGTTTTTACGGAAAAGGGTAGGAGACTCAAATCCTGTGGTTATTGCGGGGTTGATTTCTGCAATAATAGATTTATAATCCTTACTCAACTGGTGAATCATCCCACCGTGAGTGAGTAAATATCCCGTTCCATCATCATCCTGAAAAGTGCCCATATCCCATTTTTTAATCGGCTTCCCTTTAAAAAGTAACGGGCCTTTAAACTGATAGGGGCCGGCAATATTTTTAGCGGTAGCGTAACCTACAAACTGATCTTTGTAGCCCAGGGTATCTACATGCATCAACATGATAAACTCACCAGAAAATGGGTTTTTCATTACTTTTACCCTTTCCCCAACGCGATTAGGTCCTAGCTTTCCATTCTTTTGAACAGGAAGTGCAACGCTCTCGAATTTCCAATTGTATAAATCTTTCGATGAATAACAATTGAAACCTGCAAATGCATTGCTGGTATCGCTATGTGCTTCTCCAAATAAATAAAATTTACCGTTTTGCTGAACGATATTGGCTCCATGAGCGCTTACTACCTTTCCATTTTGATCATACCATGGCAATCCTGAATAAATGGCTTCTGTTTTTCCGGCTTGTTGCGCAAAAATGTTTGCGCTTTGTAACAGCATCAGGGAAAAAATAAAAATGGTTAATCTGTGCTTTTTCATTAATTATTTGATTTTACCAACGAAACATCATCAGCTAAACAGAATGCATTTGCCTTTCCATCCGCTATAAACCCAATTTCTAGTTTTCCATTTGATACTTTAATATTCTTCAGCACGACGTTTATCCAATCTTTATTCTCCTTTTCAAAATGATAACTGAGTTTTTTGTTATCGCTAAGGGCATAAATTTCCAGGTTATTGAAACCAGCGCTGTTTTTCACTTTTGCGGTCAAGGTATAAAGCCCGTCGGTTAATTTTACCTGACCTGATGAGGCAATCAATTGTGAAACTTTCCGTTTGAAATTTATCTTATCACTGATGTTTAAACTCTTTTCGCCGATAACAATTTTTCGCTCAGCGGCGGTGTTGAAATGGTTCAGGTTGGGCGACGTTAAACTATCTAAACTCACCTGATTACCAGTTATAATTTGCGTTTCCCAGCCGGTAAGTACCAATTGTAAGGGTTTTACCTCACTAGGGATTCTTCTCCTGTCTGCTTCAAAACTTCCGTTTTTAACATAATCATTGTCTGAAGCAACGTTCCAATTGGCTGTTTTTGCATCCAAATTCCATGAATGAAGTGAATTGAAATAAGGTGTACTTCCATTAAACGACATTGGGCACCACTGGTTGTAGCCTAAACCGTTACCGGCAAAATCAGATCTGCAGTAGTAATTAATACCTGATTGCCATGCTGAACGAACATCGCATACTTCTTTA
This sequence comes from Pedobacter sp., assembly GCA_004210715.1. Classification (GTDB taxonomy): domain Bacteria; phylum Bacteroidota; class Bacteroidia; order Sphingobacteriales; family Sphingobacteriaceae; genus Pedobacter. The sequence continues at coordinate 6,593 of SEDB01000122.1, read as the reverse complement.
GTTCTTTAATATACGCAACGCCTAAACGACCAACCCAGGTTTTGGGCACTCTGCTGATTTCATTTTTGGTTAAAACATCACCTTCGCTAGCCCAGTTTGTTAAGTCGGTAGAGCTGTAACATGTAACCGATTCAAATGTAGCATTTGGATAAGTTATGGAAGGATTTTTACGATAAAGCTCCGCCTCCGCGTATTTTACACCATACCAAAAATATTTCTTGATGCCAGATTTAGCATCGATGAACTGGAAAATCCCACCTCCCTGGCTGTAGATCGGCTCACCGTTTTGTGTTTTCCAAAACGAATCGTTTTTAATATTATTTTTCTGCGCTTTTGCCTGATTTATATGCTGACAAAAAACAACAATCAATAAAACCCTGGTGATAGATTTGATTTTTTCCTTCATTTTATACTTAATAATGTAACGCCTTGCCTGCTTAATTCGAATTGAAATGGCCCCTGATCAGGATTAAATTTGATGGGTTTACCAACAGATTTCAGCTCACTGGATTTTTCCAACTCAAGAATTTGCGATGATGTTGGCGATTGCGGCGAACCCATTTTTTTCCAGGCCTCATAAGAATTGCTGTTTTCATCGTCAATTAAATATCTTGTAATGGTAACCGATTTCTTATTTAAACCTTTCAATGAGATGCTTACCTGGTCGATATTTCCTTTCTTGTCTTCATCATGATAATTCCAAATCATTACGGTAGCAGCATTTTGTGATTTTGCTGCCAGCACACCAATGTCGGATGCCGGTTTTCTAATGCTGGAATCTAACACGGTTTGTAAAGGATACATTTGGTTGCTGTTGGCTTCAACGCGATTGCCGCTCATCATACCGAACATTTTAAATACGTTTAAAACGGGTTTGTTAACGCCATTTGTTGCCAAATCTCTAAATCCTGCAAACCAGGGCTGGTTTTCAAACTCAAAAGACCAGCTTACTGCGCCAAGTAAATTGATGTTGTATTGATCTGTCAATTGATAAAGTCTGGCAAAAGAAGCTGCAGTGTAGCTCGAATACATGGTGCCATTACGGTAAGCGTTTTCCGGATTGGTTGCCATTCCGCAGGCTGCACAACCTTCGGGGTCGAACTCTCCAATGATCACCGGAATGTTTTTTAGTTGAGGATATTTATTGATCACTTTGTAGTTGGCTTCTACATTGCGAAGCTCGGTACGCAGATTCATCACTACCGTTCCATTAACTACTTTTGGCGAACCTTTGGCATGAAATAAAACAGCATCTAGCGACGATCCGATTTTGCCTGTTACATAATTGGTATCAATTAAACAGTGTTTGATAAATGCGTCTAAATACCTGCTTCCACCACCTGTTACGTTGGCACCACCTATTTTGGCCGTAGGCAATGCCCTTTTTACGCCATCTGCTGCGTAGTCATATAATTTGAAAAATTCTGCCTGTGTACCTTTCCAATAGGCGCCATCAGCTTCATTCCAAACTTCCCAATACCAGCTCTCCACTTCCTTTTTACCATATCTCTCCACACAATGTTTTACCCATTCATAGGCCAGGTTACCCCATTTTTTATAATCTTTTGGCGGATAAGCCCATCCCGTTAAAATTTCTTCATAGCGAGTTCCTGGTTTCCATTTGTGTTGGTAGGGCTGGGGTTTGGTAGATAATGCTTCTGGCATAAAACCAATTTGAGCCAAAGGTTTCATTCCTCGTTTGATGTAGGTATCGAATATGCGGTCAACAATGATCCAGTTATAAATGGGGTTTCCTTTTTCATCTTCGGTGTAAACATTGGTCGATCCCCATTTCAACGCTGGTGTTCCATCGCCTGAAGTGAGCAGGTTGTGCGCCCTCACGTAAACAGGAACAGGGCTCAGTTTCGAAATGTCAGTCAATAGCTTCTGGCCATCCTTCATATAGGTATAGTTCGGTTCATCATAGCCAAACCATGCCCAAAAAGGTTTCATTTCTGAAATCTTTTTATCGAAATTTACAGTAATATCAGCCTTGTTTTGTGCGTTGACCGGCAGATGAAAAATGCAATAAAACAGGAAAACGAAACTTAGCTTGAACCTAACACCCATGATAGAAAGTTTTATTTGTGTTTAATTATTATTTAGCCTCATAAATTTCAGTTTCAATGATGCTCAAACCACCTTTTGATTTAGTTTCTGCCCGCTCGATTCCATCATCTAATTTTTTTCCATTTACTTCTACACCAATTTTACCACTTTCAACAGTTTCTTTTCCTGAGCCTAATAATTGGATGGTGACGGTTTTCCCTCTGGTTGGCTTGCAAATAGCCGTGAAATAACCCAGGCTAGGAATCGTGTTTCCTTTGAAAACTTCTTTATCATCAACCAAAATTCTGATGGGATAAGCCTTTGTTCTAAAGCCGTTTACTTTGAGTTCTACTTGTGTTACGGTGGTTTCTTTTTCCAAATTATATTTAATCCAGGCGGTATTTAAGTTTCCATCGTTAACCCAGTCGCTCAGTTCATTATCATCATAACTTAAATTGGCTTTATCAGCGTTGGCGCCGGCAGTAGCCGCAATTATTTTCACTGCTTTTCTACTGATTTGATAGGTTTGTGCTGCTGGTGTTGCACCTCTCTTTAAACTTGGCTTCAAACCATCTGCAGGAAACTGAGAAGATAAACCATTTTGAACGGTTACCGGAAGTGTTGTCAATTCGATCATTCCCGATTTTAAACCAGCTGATTTTGCTGTGATCTTGATTTTCCCTGCTACTGTTGTTGATCTGATCAAAATACGATTGACACCGCCTTCTACAGGTAATTGTTTTGATAATATATAGTTGTCTGGGCCTTGTGCCAAACCACCACGCCATTCAGCAGGACCAGTGATTTCGAAATCAATCATATTTAAAGCAATTGGACAGCGGTTTCCTGTTGCATCTACTACTTCAACTTGCACCAAAGCCAAATCAGCACCATCAGCCTTAAATCCTGTTGGATGTTGCATTTTAGTTAATTTTATGGCCGCCGGTTCTCCAGTAGTTTTTAGTTGTGTTTCTGCAACTTTAAGGCCCTTATTGTCGTAAGAAACAGCTTTTAAAACACCTGCTTGAAAATTTACATCTTTGAAGGTGAACAAAAATCCATCTCTCTTGGCTCCAAAACCAAGCGATTTTCCGTTTAGGAACAACTGGGCTTTATCGCCTGAAGCAATTACATAAACGTTTTTCTTCGTTCCGGCTTTGTAATTCCAATGACCAACAATATGAATTCCAGTTTTTTTGGCATCAACCCAACCGTCCCACATTACTTTGTGCGCAAAAAATCCATCTTTTGGAATTCTCATTGGATCAACTTCTCCGCTACGGCGATAATTTTCTTCGCCTCGGTAATGGGTATTAGAATCAGAGAAAATAATGTTTACACCGCCCGAGCTTACCCTGGTGCCAGTTCCTGGTCGTTCTTTGTAATATTCGTTCCACCTCACCACATTTTCTATGGCATGCGTATCCTGGTTTCTGTTGTAGGTACTTGCATCAGCACCTTTGTATAATGGTCCGGCACCATCTTTATGAAAAGGAGGGGAGAACTCATCCCAATATTTACGTAATCCTTCATCTCTCGAGTATTCCATCGACCATAAAGGTTTTGATGCACTTTTATTAATGTAAAGCATTTCTCCACCATATTCTGCAGCAGGAATATCTAACATTTCCCTCGATCCAATTGCTCTTCCGCCATTAGGATCATATTGATCGCGAATGGCTTTCATTTCGTCCATGTGTGCGGCGCTGATGGATTCGTTTCCGCATTCATAAAATAAAATACTAGGGTTATTTCTGTTGTAGATAATGGCATCTGTCATTACCGATTTACGCTGCTCCCAACGGGTTCCCGTAACATCTTTTTCTGCATCGCCCGCTGGCATTGCCTGAATTAAACCCACACGATCGCAAGATTCTACGTCTTGTTTCCATGGCGAAATATGCATCCAGCGAACCAAATTTGCATTGCTTTCCACCATTAAACCGTTGCTGTAATCGCTTAACCATGCCGGTACAGATAAACCTATTGCCGGCCATTCATTACTGGTGCGTTGTGCATAACCCTTCATCATCAAAACGCGATCATTCAAATAAACCATCCCGTTTTTAAATTCTCCTTTTCTAAAACCAGTTTTGGTTTTTAACTCATCCACTATAATGCCACCTACTTTTAAACGCGAAATCACCGTGTAGAGGTAGCCGTAACCCCAGCTCCAGAAATTTAAACCATTCACTAATGATTCTGCCTTTAAGGTTATGATGTTGCCGGGTGCAATATCCTGAATAGATGAACTGTATGTTTTAATGCTTTTGCCATCTGCATCAACAATCTCGACCTCATATTGAACTTTTTTAGTTTCACTGGTTTCATTTTTAACTTCAGATTCAGACACTACAACGGCACTTTTACCGGTGATATTGAAATCTTTAGCATAGATGTAATTTCCAGTCGTTTTTAACAGGGCGTTTAAGGGTAGCGTTTGATAAAGTTTGCCTGTTACATATAAACGAACATTTTTTGAGATGCCGCCGTAATTGGCGTTAAAATTTTTATCGCTCCATTGGTAGCCCGAATTGGTAGATTTTTCTTTATAATTCCAGGCATTATCTATTCTTACGGCCAATACATTGTCTTTTTCCGGGTCAGTCAAATCGCTGATATCAAAACCAAACGCGGTAACTCCGTTTTCATGACGACCAATAAATTTTCCATTCAAATAAAATTCTCCGGCTTGCCTGATGCCTTCAAATTCTAGAAATACTTTTTGATCTTTTGCATCAGCCACTTTGAAATGTTTGCGGTACCAGGCTATTCCTGTAGATAATTGCTCAATCGATTTTTTAAAAGCCTCGTCTTCATTCCAGGCATGAGGAAGGGTAATGGTTTTCCAGGTTTGATCATCGAAATCTGTAGCAGAAGCATTTTCATTGTCGCCAACAAAAAGTTTCCAGCCAGGATTAAAATTGTATATTTTACGGGTGTTCTGTGCCTGGAGATTTGCCGCGATCAAGCTGCAAAAAATAAAAAGGTAGAAGTATTTCATTGTATTTGGTTAGTGAGTCAGTTTTACATAAAGCGGCTCATCTCTATCGCATGAAATTTCGCCGTTGTTGTATTTCAGTTCAGCCATTTGGATAGAACTTCTTCTGGTTGTATAATTATCAACTCCTTTGTTTTCAGGTGTTTTTCCAGGATGGGTAAAATAATAGACATACGCTTTTCCATTGTTTACCAGTACGTCGCAATGTCCGCCCATTACGCCATCGTCTGTACCTTTTCCAGGTTCCTGCAGAATGTTTTTCTCCTGTCGTTTCCAGTTTAATAAATCTGTAGAAGCGTAAACACCAAGGCCTTTCCAATTATCCACAATCATCCAATAGGTGTTTTTCCAGTAAAAAACCTTCGGACCTTCGCAACCTTTGTCGCCAACGATGCGTTTTCCGCTATCTTCCCAATGGTATAAATCTTTACTATCAGCATAAAAAATAGATTTTCCAGCCATTTCATTGTTGTAATACATTCGCCAACCCTGGTTGTTAGGAAGTTTAAATACGCAGGCATCGATACATCGATCAGAAGCTAATGTCAGTTTCGATTCGAATTTCCAGTTGATGAGGTTTTTGCTGGTTAAGTGTACGATGTACCGGGGATGACGCCAATCTTTGAACACGCCGGGCACGTAGGTGAGGTACATGTGATAGATACCTTTGTTTTCGATAACCTCTGGTGCCCAATGGGTATAATCTGTCAATCGGTATTGGATATCGCAGGTATCGCGGTATTTCCATTTTACACCATCTTTTGATTCTGCAACGCCAATTCTGGTGCCGTGAACCCAGCTTACGCCATCCAGATTTTTTTCGTTGGCTCTTCTGTTGGTATAAAACATGAACCATTTTTTCTCGCCTTTGTTCCAGATCACCACCGGATCAGCCGCACCATCATAAACCGGATCTCTGAAAAGTGGCTTATCAATTAGCAGTTTGTTTTTTTGTTGAGCAAAACTAAATAAAGAGGTTAGGAGTAAACAGGCAAGAATAATTCTTTTCATCGATAGTTGGCTAGTACAAGATTAAGTTGTTTGATGCCATTACAAACGGCGAAAAACTGATCTTAAAACTGAGATATATTTGGTTAAATGCTTATACGATTTTACGGTTTTTCGGCTGGTAAACCATCCTGTTCTATCCTGTTAAATATGCGTTACAGTACCTTAGGAAAGTATTGATTTTTATTTCAATCGTTTGAAAAAATGATTATCCAATGAGTTGAAAAATGGGGTAAAAAAAAGAGGCTGTCTCAAAAAGGCAGTCTCTTTTTTGTGGAAAAAAAATCCATTTTCCATGTGTTAAATTTGGTTTATTACTCTGAATTTCAGATATTTAAGTACAAATAATTGAGATTTATGCCAGTCCAAAAACCAGTTTTCAAGCCCTACTATCAGGACCAGATTATGGCTATTCCGCCTACTCTGGATGAACTTGTGGCAAAAGGCCATCCTGTTCGCATCGTGAACGATGTTATTAACCGAATCAATATCCAGGGGCTTCTGGATGCTTATAAGATCAAGGGTACTTCAAGCT
>SEDB01000598.1 GCA_004210715.1 Pedobacter sp. | reverse complement strand
CTCACTAAAATATTCAGGTTAAATGATTTCTTTGAATTTTATGATAAGAATAATAAGTAGCGTACAATTGAAATTTACTGTCGCGATGAACCCTTAATATTGCCGTATTTGCACAGGTAATCGCGAAATCTATTTGCAGATATTTAACCTATACTAAATATGCCTGTTAAATGGCAAATAAGGAGTTAAATATCATGAGAAAAATTACAGTATTATCGATGATCACTTTAGATGGGGTGATGCAGGCACCAGGTGGCCTTGAAGAGGATCAATCGGGCGGTTTTGAATTTGGTGGTTGGAGTGCACCTTTTAATGATGAGCAATCAGGAAAAGTGATGCAAAAATTAATGCAACCTTCAGATCTGCTATTGGGTAGAAAAACTTTCAAAATATGGGAAGATTATTGGCCCAATCACACCAACTATTGGCTGAGTATAAACGAGGTAACGAAATTTGTAATGTCTACCACCGTAAATAAATCGGATTGGAAAAACACCAAATTTATAGACCGTCTGGAAGACATTCAGGCTCTCAAACTTTCCAATGGTTCTGACATTCAGGTTTGGGGCAGTAGCGAGCTTATTCAGTTATTATTGAAGAATGACCTTATTGATGAACTATGGTTATTCATTCATCCAATTACATTGGGCAAGGGGAAAAAGCTATTTGTAGATGGTGCCATTCCGGCATCTTTTGAGCTGATTGAAAGTATTGCAACGCCAGCTGGGTTAATCATGGCCAATTTTAAGCGTGCCGGAGCGGTGAAAACAGGAACAAGTGGCGCTTAATCGCATCATTTTATTTATCTTTATTTAAGTAATTTAACCAAATGATTGTTACTAAACTTTGGTGCTGTTTGCTTTAAAAGTAATAGAGATGAAAAGAATAAAATTTATTTCGGCTTTACTTGCCTTACCTGTGCTTTCGTTAGCCAACAAATTCGGTTTTGGGCAAAACACTACAGCCGATAAAAAAGGTTTTATCGTAAAAAGTGATGAAAGCCGTTTTAATGGCAAACTAACAAAGCCAAAAGATGCTTTTTTACACTGCAAAATATCATCAGTTGATACAGATGGTAAACTTTTTATTCAAACTTCAACGCCAATGGTTTTTGCAAAGAAAGGTGGTCCTCCTCCACATGTTCATGAATTTGAGGATGAAATTATTTACATTGTATCCGGAGCATTTGTGGTACACATAGATGGTAAAGATTTTAATGTAAAAACTGGCGATACCGCGTTTATTCCAAAGGGAACATTGCACACGGTTACAAATCCTGTAGATAACAACCCAGGAACTTTGATTACCATATTTCAGCCGGCTCCTAAAAAAGTAGAAGATTTTTTCAGTTACATTAGTATAAATGGAGATATTCCAAAAGATTTTGCAC
>SEDB01000597.1 GCA_004210715.1 Pedobacter sp. | reverse complement strand
ACCATGGCACAGGTTCATGCTTTGTTACTGATTTCTCCAGAAGCATTGACAACTGAAGAGATCATGGAAACTTTGAGTATCTCAAGAGGAAATGCAAACATGACACTTCGTGATTTAATCGGTTGGGGTTTAATTGAGAAGCAGCATAAAGCCGGGGAAAGAAAGGAATATTTTTTTGCTGATAAAGATGTATGGAACATCGCTCGCCAGGTTGCTAAAGAACGTAAAAAAAGAGAGTTGGAGCCTGTGTTGAAAGTATTGAATGAGCTATCATCAGTAACTGGAGATGAAAAAGATCCTGCGTTCAAAACCTTTAAAAAATCGGTCACTGACATTAACAAATTGGCAGGAAATGTAGATAAAACTCTGGAAACTATGCTAAAAGCTGAAGAGAGTTGGTTCTGGGGATCAGTTTTGAAAGTGTTTAAATAGCATCTAGATGTAAGTGTTTAGTATAGAGATTTTTTGCCATAATCCTAAGCCTTAACCGGCTTAATTTTTTAAACTAAACTTTCATTTTTTACTGAAAGTATAAAAATATAAATAAAATGAAAACGTTAAATAACCATGTAATCTTATTCGATGATGAATGCCCAATGTGTTACGTTTACACTAAAGCATTCATTAAAACAGGAATGCTCGATTCAAATGGACGTGAATCTTATCAAAATACGCCAGATCATATTTGCCCTTTGATTAATAAAGAGCGAGCAGCCAACGAAATCGCCTTGGTAAATACTGATAATGGAGAAGTTACCTATGGCATTGCAAGTTTGTTTAAAATTATTGGGCATGCGATGCCGATTTTCAAACCATTATTTGCGTGTAAGCCATTCGTTTTTTTCATGTCTAAAGTGTATGCTTTCATTTCTTACAACAGAAAAGTAATGATCCCAGTTGAAGCCAAAACAAACACTTTACAACCAAGCTTTAAGCTAAATTATAGAATTGCTTATTTGTTATTAACTTGGTTAGTTACCGCTTATATTTTGACAAAATATGCCCACTTGCTTACTGATTTTGTTCCTTTAGGCATTCATTACCGGGAGTATTTTATTTGCGGGGGCCAAATATTATTTCAAGGGCTAATTATCGGATTATACAGGAAACAAAGGATCTGGGTTTATTTAGGTAATATGATGACCATTTCAGTTGCAGGCTCCGAAGAAGTAAAATATTAAAGTTGGGCTGGACCATGAGTATTACCTGGGCCGTTTACCGGTTACTGATATTGGGACTAATCTTCATTTTATAACAATCATGAATTACAAAAAAATTGTACTCGCAGGCGGAAACGGTTACTTAGGTGACCTATTGGCAAAGTATTTCAGTAGCATAACTGATGAGGTGATCATTTTAGCGAGAAAACCTAGAGCTAAAAAAGCGAAGATCAGCACCCTAGTTTGGGATGGAAAAACAGCGGGTAATTGGATAAATGAATTAGAGAATGTCGATTTATTGGTAAACCTTTGTGGTAAAAATGTGAACTGCAGATATACAAAAAAGAATCAGGAAGAAATCATCAATTCCAGAATTATTCCAACTCATTTACTAGGAAATGTGATTAAGAATTTGGTTAATCCACCAAAGCTATGGATCAATATGAGCAGTGCCACCATCTATCGCCATGCAGAAGATAAACCACAAGATGAATATACAGGAGAAATTGGTTACGGCTTCTCTATTGATGTTTGTAAAGCCTGGGAAAATAGCTTCTTTAAAAGTGAAACTCCTCAAACCAGAAAAATTGCGCTCAGAATGGGCATTGTGCTTGGAAGAAGTGATGGTGCATTTCCAAGATTATTGAATTTAGTTAAGTTCGGATTAGGTGGCAAGCAAGGTGATGGTAGGCAATACGTAAACTGGGTGCATGAACAAGACGCCGTTGCAACAGTTGAATGGTTGCTAAAAAATGAGAATATTACAGGTATTGTAAATTGCACCGCACCAAATGCGGTAACCAATTATGTTTTAATGCGTAGCATTAGAGAAATTTATGGAATACCATTTGGCTTACCTACCCCAACATGGCTACTGGCGATTGGCGCAAAAATTATCGGCACCGAAACCGAATTGATTTTAAAAAGCAGGTGGGTTAAACCAGCAGTTTTACTCGATAACGGATTTGAGTTTCAATATGGAAAAATTGAGGAGGCTGTTCATGACATTTTGAGTTTGAGAATTTAATGGA
>SEDB01000596.1 GCA_004210715.1 Pedobacter sp. | reverse complement strand
CTGAAAGCTTTGATATCAATATCAACCTTCACTTCTTTTCTATCCCATGTTTTTACAATAATAGAACCATATTGATTGTTAAGATTTACTTTATCGCTATTATCTACACTGAAAGTTTTCGAAAAAGCTTTCGATCGTTCAGCATCAGCCCCCGATTCGACATCTTGATTTAGGCTAACCGTACCTTTTACTGAAACCGCTGCATAAGTATGATTCGATGCGTTTACCACTACTACGCTTTGTTGTGCATTCGTTTTTACGGCGATAAGAGCCAAAAGGCCTAAAAATATTTTTATTGTTTTCATGTTTGTTAATTGTTAAACATTTACTGGCTAACCTGCCGACCGATTTGCACTGAAATGTAATGAGCGTATTTTACTAGTAGCTAGTATTTAGTATCAAGTATCAAGACCTGGAGCGACCTGCACTTTCAACTTTATACTTTTCACTTTCTCCTTTAAGCTTTCACTTTATACTAAATCTGATTTACCTTTTTATAATCGTCTACCTGATTAATGATGAGCAGCTGTTGTTTTAATAATTGCAATTGAATTTCACGGTTTTTAACCATTGCCTTTACTACAAATGTTTGATTGGGAGATGTTGGAAGTGCTAATTTTAATCTTTCATACTCTTCATCAAGTTTTGCTAAATCGGCGGTGAACTTTTTATAAAGCTCTGGATTTGCTGATGCGAAAATGGCCAGGCTATCTCTCTTTTCCGTAATTAATCCGGTAAAATGAACCTCTTTTTGAGCATAAGCTTCATTAACATCAGCGATTTCTAAATCGTTGTTTTGCATCCTTGCGGCGTACAGCCAAACTAAACCGAAAACAACCACGATACTTGCGGCCACACTCATCCATAAATAGAGCTTTATTGGCTTTTTTTTATTTTGTTCTTCCTGAATTTTTTTGGCATCTAACTCGATCTCAATTTTCGCCCAAAGCCCAACTGGCGGCTCCATGATATCAAAAGCCTTTCGGTTTTCTTTAACAAAAGTTTCTAATCTATTATTCATCTCTCATCCCTTTCTGTTCTAAAATACTTTTCAATTTTTTCTTCGCTCTCATGTATTGTGTGCGACTTGTATTTTCACTAATCTTCAAAATATGTGCAATTTCTTCATGATCATAACCTTCTAACAAATACAAACTCAAAACCACTCTATAGCCATCAGGCAATTCGGTAATCGCATTCCTCACTTCATCTGCCTGCAGTTTCACATCATAGTCATCTGCCGATATTTCATCTGGTAATTCTGCTATTTCATCTGTTCCAACAAATTCAAATTTGCGCTTACGCAGGTAATTGATGGATTTATTAATTACAATCTGTTTAAGCCAAAGTCCGAAGGTGGTTTCTTGTCTGAAATCAACAATTCGGGTAAA
>SEDB01000595.1 GCA_004210715.1 Pedobacter sp. | reverse complement strand
TCTACAGTGGCAGGATTGGTTTCTGCTGAAAAAACCAGAACTTTAATGTTCGGTTGGATTTGCTTAACAGCTTCAATTAATGCTACTCCACCTGCAAGTTTTTGTTTACGATGATCTTCCTCAAAAGAGAGGTCGGTGATCAGTAAATCGAAAGCCTGATCATCATTCAAGCTCTTTTGAATTTGCAATAGGGCATCATCGCAATAGTAAGAATATTCGGCATTGGTTATCCCAAAATCCTCCAATGTTTTTCTAACTGAAATACTGGTGCTTTCGTGATCTTCTGCTATTAATACTCTTTTAAACATCATGTTATCGAATTAAGAAACCGGGAAAGAAATGTGGATTTTAAGTCCGCTCTCCAATTTGGTTTCAAAGGTAAGTTTCCCGCTAATGGCATCAATACGGGAAACCGTATTTTTCAATCCATTATTTAAAATGATGTCATCAGCCATGCCCACGCCATTATCGGTATAAGAAATATTGATGTTTTTTCGCTGCTGCTCAAATTTAACCACAACCGTATCAGCCTTGCTGTGCTTCCGCATGTTAACCATAAGCTCTTGTAAAACATGTTCGAGCTCAAATCTGGTATGAACATTTACATTTTCCCACAGGGTGGGTTTATTTCCAACAATCATAACCTTAGTGCTGGGCGTTGCGAATGAAGATAATAAATCAGATATTTTTTCATTAAATTGTTTTGGGTTAAGCTCAGGTTTCTCGTAAGAAATATCTCGGGATTTTTCATAAAGATCTTCGATTTTATCAATGATGAGTTCACGGTCGATATCTGGCTGGTTTTCCATTTCACTCATCACCCGGTACAATCCATTGGCTACCACATCGTGTACTTTTTTAGAGGTTTTTAATTGATTTTCCTGAATGGCATGTTGCTTATCGAGCTCCATTTTTTGTTGACGTTTTTTATACCAAAGTAGCGCAATAATGCCTGTTGCTATAAATAACAAAAAGCCCGAAGCCAGCAGCACTTCTCTTTTGATAATTTGATAACGTTTTTCCGTATTGTCTTTTTGAAGAAGCAAATTGTCAGCCTTGCTTTTCTCCGATTCGTAGCGAATAATGGCAAACTGATTTTTGGCAGTATTCCGACTATTTTGAAGGCTATCATTCAGCTGTTTATAGATTTCGAAATACTTTTTTATGGCTGCTGAAGGACTGAGAATGATTAATTTTTGCAAGGCCTCGATTTGGTCATCTGCACTATTAAGTTTCTGTGCGACCTGATACATGTTTTCAGCATAAAACAACGCTGAATCGGGCTTGGTTGGTGTGTAATAATCTGCTAGATGTGAATAGCTGGCATTCAAACCCCAATCGGTTTTCTCTTCCCTACGGATATTCAATGCTTTTAAGAGTTGAGGGGCAGC
>SEDB01000594.1 GCA_004210715.1 Pedobacter sp. | reverse complement strand
GTAATATTATTAAAGTTTCCTTTTATTTGTTCCATGAGCTGTACTTTAGATTTTGTAAATATAATAAGCACATCAAATGTTGATTCCAAATCATAATCTATCCGAATATTGCAAGGGATTTCCCCAAATATTGCCGGTGCATTTTCCATTGCATCCACAACTCTAACTATATTTCCGGCTTTTACCTGAAGCTTTTTAAGGAAAAAATTTTCCATGACACTTACAATTTCAATTTTGCAAAGAAATCCCAGAAAACAATTCCGGCAGAGATTACAATGTTAAAGGAGTGTTTCGTTCCAAATTGAGGTATTTCAATACATTCATCAATTTTAGACATAACCTCGTCACTTACACCATCTACTTCATTACCAAAAATTAAAGCGTATTTTTTTTGAGGATCTGGTGTGAAAGTATTTAGCATGGTACTATTTTCAGCCTGTTCAATGGCAACAATTTCATATCCTGAATTTCGCAAAACATCAACAGCTTCCAAAGTATTTGGGTAATGAATCCACTCTACAGATTGAGTAGCACCCAGAGCTGTTTTTTCAATTTCACGGTGTGGTGGTTGGGCCGTAATTCCGCAAAGTACAACTTTTTCTAAAGCAAAACCATCCGCAGTACGAAAAATAGAGCCTACATTGTGCATGCTGCGAACATTATCTAAAACCGCTACAACAGGCAATTTCTCCTGTGCCTTGAACTCTTCCACATCAGGACGATTCAACTCGTCTAATTTTAATTTTCTCATTTCACTAACTAGCAGCAGATTTAAAAGTGTGCTGTGCAAATATAATATATATAGTAGTTATGCTTAAAGTTTAACTGGTCCATTGCCAATTTCACTAATATAAATTGCAGCAGGGTAACCTATTTTTTCCACGTAACAGTTTGTTAAATGTTTTGCAAAGTCTTCTTCAAAACCCTTTTCTAACAAGGCAATAGCGCAACCGCCAAAACCAGCACCAGTCATCCGGGCACCAATTACGTGTTCATAGCTTAAACAAAAATCTACTACAGTATCCAGTTCTTTACCGCTTACTTCGTAAAGTTCTTTTAATGATTGATGAGATGCATACATCAAACGGCCAAATTCATCAAGATTTCCATTATTTAATGCTTTCGCCGCCAAATGTACACGATCATTTTCTTTAACCACGTGTGTTGCTCGTTTAAGAATGGCATCATCTTTAATAAGATGGCTGTGTAATGCAAACTTTTCTGCATTCAGTTCGCAAAGGTTATGCAATGTAATTTCTTCATTCAGCAATTTTAAAGCTTCCTGACATTCTTCCACACGCTCATTATATTTTGAATCTGCCAACTCACGTGGCTTATTGGTATTGATGATGGCCAAAACGTATTTGCCCAAATCAACATCTACCATTTTGTATTTTAAAGT
>SEDB01000593.1 GCA_004210715.1 Pedobacter sp. | reverse complement strand
ACCGGATTCCCTCCGGATTAACTTCTCCCCTTCCGAAAGGTAAAACCCTCGACCAGGATATAGAAAACCGAAATACCTTGAAGCCAAGTATTTTGACCAATGCGATATCTTCCTGGTAACAATGATAGAAATCGCAGGCAACGTTAAGTTTATGGTTATTCTTAATTTTTCCTTTGCGATTTGTAAAGGTATCCCAAATAGAAGGACCTTTCCCATACATATCTGCCGCCCCCTCAATTTGCGGAGCCGCTGTGGCAACACCCCAAAGGAAGTCAGATCCAAAATCACTGGCTTTGATCATATTTAATTTTGATGAGGCTTAAGTTGCAACTTTAATATTAACAAAACATTAAGTAATTAGTAATCAAAATGAAAACATTTTTTAATAGTTTTACTTTATGCGCTTATCATTAACTCTCTTAATATTTACCCTATTTTGCTCCAAATTATGGGCAAGTTTTGCACCTCCTGTAAATGATGAGTTAGCTGACGCGATAAACATTTCAAATACCACCGCATTTTGTAGCGCAGACGGCGCTTATAGCAACGTTGAGGCAACCTCAAGCATCACGTATAACAAACCCATGAGTTGGATGGCGACGGGGAAAGATGTTTGGTTTAAATTTACGGCCACCAAGTACGATGTTAATATTTCGGTTAGCGGCCAGGTGAATGCCAGTAGCACAAATACATTAATTAATCCTGTAATAGCACTTTATACCTTTGAACCAGGAGCAACCGGCATCGGCGAGATGATTGGTTCATCTACAACTTCGAGTAACGTTACCTCTTTCTACAAAGGCGCCCTGGTGCCCGGACAAGTTTATTATGTTCGGGTAAGTGCGACAAATGATAACACCGGAACTTTTAAATTATGTCTCGATAATTATTTCCCTCCCATGCAACCTGGGCAAGATTGTGGTACTGTTTCCATTCTATGCTCAAAAGAAACGTTTACGCAATTAAATGTTACGGGCACCGGATCGAGCAGAAATGAATCGGCAGGCACTTGCTTAGGTACTGAATCAAATTCGGCTTGGTATATGTTCAAAGCATCCAAAGCGGGATCTTTTACTTTTGTAATCACGCCAACGGTTATCACAAATGATATCGATTGGATATTTTATGATTTAGGGATAAATGGCGATTGCAGTATGGTTAATGCATCAAACGCGATCAGGTGTGCCGCTGGAAGTGGCGTTACATGTACACCTAGCTACTATAAAACTGGTTTAAGTATGACAGAAACTGACTTGACCGAAGCTTCTGGTTGTCCTGCCGGACAAAACGGTTTCGTAAAATATGTTGATCTGGTAGAAGGCCATACCTATGCGATTTTAATCGATAACTTTTCAAGTGGAAACAACGGGTTTACCCTGGAATTTGGAGGAGATGCAGATTT
>SEDB01000121.1 GCA_004210715.1 Pedobacter sp. | reverse complement strand
TAGACTTCGGACTCAAGATTATCTAATCACCTCCCTTGAGATTACCATTTTCTGAATCTCTGAAGTTCCTTCATATATCTGGGTAATTTTTGCGTCACGCATTAAACGTTCTACATGGTATTCTTTTACAAAACCATAACCGCCATGCACCTGCACCGCTTCAATGGTCACATCCATTGCCACTTTTGACGCAAACAATTTAGCCATCGATCCTGCCTGAGTGTAAGGCAATCCCTGATCCTTCAGCCATGCCGCTTTGTAAACCAATAACCTTGCGGCCTCTATTTGAGTAGCCATATCTGCCAGTTTAAAGGCAATAGCCTGGTGTTCTGAAATTGGTTTTCCAAATGATTTACGTTCCTTAGCATACTGTGTTGCCAATTCAAAAGCGCCCTGAGCAATACCCAATGCTTGCGCCGCAATCCCAATCCTACCACCTTCAAGCGTTTTCATGGCAAATTTAAAACCAAATCCATCTTCGCCAATTCTATTTTCTTTGGGCACTTTAACATCATTGAACATTAAGGAGTGGGTATCTGAACCACGGATGCCGAGCTTATTTTCTTTCGGACCAACAGTGAATCCTTCCATTCCTTTTTCAACAATGAAAGCATTAATTCCTTTATGCCTTAATTCTGGATGCGTTTGTGCAATAACCAGATAAGTTGAGGCGGTGCTTCCGTTGGTAATCCAGTTTTTGGTTCCATTTAACAAGTAATAATCACCCTTATCCTCGGCTGTTGTTCGTTGAGAAGTAGCATCAGAGCCTGCTTCGGGCTCCGACAAACAGAATGCACCAATTTTTTCGCCCGATGCCAATGGTTTTAAATATTTTTCTTTCTGTTCTTCATTCCCATAAACCTCTAAACCATAGCAAACTAAAGAGTTATTTACGGAAACCACAACTGATGCAGAAGCATCAATTTTCGAAAGCTCTTCCATCACTAAAACGTAAGAAATCGCATCCAGGCCACTGCCATTGTATTTCTCATTTACCATCATCCCCAGGAAACCAAGTTCACCTAGTTTTTTAACTTGCTCAGTGGGAAATTTCTGATGCTCATCTCGTTCAATTACACCAGGCTTTAATTCTTGCTGCGCAAAATCTCGTGCAGCCTGCTGTATCATCAATTGTTCTTCACTTAATTCAAAATGCATAACATTTATGTATAAAAGGTTAGTAAATCAAATGTAGCATTTCAAATTGAAAATACTATGGCTGCATAGTAATTTATTTCTTTAATACTTCCCATCAGGCATTTTTTTACTTTGCTCTTTTGTGGATGATCGAGTAGAAATACTAATGACCACCCTATTATAACAAGCAACCTGATTAACTGCTCGTTTTTCGTCATTATTGGCAACAGTGCTAATTGACGAAGCAGCGATTCCATTGTTAACCAGATAAGTTTTAATAGCATTTGCAAAATTTTTCGCTTGCACCAAATTCTGCATGGCTGCTTTTTCAGAATTGCTAAAACCTCGAAGTGATACAATTGAATTCTGACTATCCATCAATCTTTTAGTTAACTGATTTAGGATGTTTTGCGATTCAGCTGATAATTTTTTTTGTTTAGCACTAAAATAAATTGTTCCGCCATTGGCGGATATTGAAGATTTACATGAAGCTGGATCCTGCATATTTTTCAGCCAAATTTTAATGATATTTTTATCTTTTTCAGGAAGGCTGAGCTGCATTTTTTTAGTGGTCATCGTACCAAAAGTGCCATTTCGCACAATTTTAAGTATTGCAATGGCTTCATCTTTTTTACGGTCGTCATAATATCTTATTTCATTATCCCAATCAAATTCTCCCTGTACACTTTGTTCTACCTTATAACCAGATTTCTGCAACTTGCCTTTCAGTGCAGTTGCAATGGTTTTTTGTGAGATATCATTGTATTGAATATTGACAATTGTTGGCAATAAATTACCCAATACCCAAACCTCAATCTGGTTTTTAAGTGTAGACTCAACTTTTACTGCCTGTATTTTTTGTTTGAAAAACAGCGAGGCATCAGCGGCAACTTTTGTTGCTCTGTCTCGATCAGAATCCAAGGCATACTTTATTTCGCTTTTTGCAGTCAATTCCCGATCTAAAGTATTGTCAACGGTATATCGCTCTTTAAGGAGCTGACTTTGGAAAATTGCCGTGCTGTCTCTCATTTCCTCAGGATAGTAGCGAATATATACCTGGCTACCGGGAATAACCTCAGTACAATTCCCTGCGATCTGCAGATTGATCTGGCTGCCCGAAACCAATATCGCGGATGAAGCCTCATCCCCACTGGCAGAAATAAACGTAAAATTCAACTCCTTACCGATCACTTTCGTTAAATTTTTAAACCTGATTGTATCCTTATCACCAAATGATGTATCTGATATTTTATTTGTTCCGTCACTAATGACTAACCTACTTGGATTAAATATTTTGTAGCAGCTATCTTTTTTGAACACAATCTTCCAATCGTTAATCGTTTTCGGATTTGCATCAACCAGCATTGAAAAATTAGGCTTTATAAAACCTACAATCGTTAGAGCGGTAAATAAAAAGCTTAAGAGCATGATTACCTGAAACAGATTTGTCCGAATCTTTTTTCGAATATCTTCATCAGGTATAACGCCAAGCTTTTGATTGCTGTAGGCCTTCAAGTTATCAGTCGAATTGTCTTTTTCCCGAAGTGTATTCTCCCAGGTATCCAGCTTTTTATCCGGATCAATGCCTTTCAGGTAAATATGCAACGGAATGTCAAGAAGTTTATCTTGATTATAAAGTTGTAAAAATTCTTTCTCCGCAGCCTCATAAGCAATGAATTTCTGTGGATCATCAGTATATAAAATAAACTTATTGATAATGAGCTGCAGCCTTCTTTCATTACCAGCAAACGAACCTTCTTCCGCTTCAGCTTCTTCCTGCAATAATTTCACTAGGGCTGCCCTGGCAATTATTTCATTGTCGATTGTTAATCGTTTAAGCAACTCTAGCCTGATGCGTGAGGGAAAAACACCTTTTTGAACCCACTCAATCCGACAGATTTTTAGCAGATTTTCGTAAGTCACCAGCTCATCAGCCAGTTCACTACCAATGGCCAAAATAATTTCCCAGGTAACTTTTGGGTATAGGGCCATCCCGGCTATCCATTGCAAAATCCGCTCATCACTCAAATAATATTCAAGCGCATCAATTTCATCAAACTCAATAAATTTGACACTATAATTTTGCAAAGCTTCGATATCCTTAAGCTGCAGATATTCCTTCTTCAACAAAACCTCAACAGTTTTTAATAAACCGATATTATCTGCTGGCAAAACATGAAAAAAAGAGGCTAATATTTTTTCTTCGATAGACCAATCTTTTACAGGGTTTGGAGTGAGGAGTAAACGCGATGACCAAGGAGAAAAGTCCTTTTCCACCTGAAAATTTATTTCTGGCAAGATGGAATCTATAAAACCTTCGCCATTGCCAAAAACAATTAAAATCGATTGATGGTATCGATTTTTCAAATAGTTTACGTTTACCGAATCATCAATGTGCTTTTTAAATACTCGAAGTGGACTTTTATGGTAATAGTAAATATCAAGATCGACCTGATGTGCCAATAGCTGGGCCACCAAATATTGAAAAAGCTTAACCGCCATGTTTTTTTCATGGCTTTTATCAATTAAAACAAGGTAGCTACGCTTTGAACTTTTATTCTGGAGCACTGGCGTAAACATCCCCAGGTTTTTGATGGTGGCCAGACTTGTTTTTTTAAGATTTAAATAATATTGATCGGATTCTATTTTACGTTTTAAATCAAAAGCCAGTTTCACAATGTATTCCTTGCCCCTGATCAGTTTATTTTTATCGTTAAACTGAATGTCGATGGGGGCTTTTCTTCCTTTAAACTCAGGAACATCCACATCTTTCAAATACTGCGTTTCCTTTCTTCCATAAATTATTTTATTGATAGCAAATTGATTATTTTCATACCCTTTGTACATTGATGGAATATTGTAGGTTAGCATCATCAAGATTAATGCGACTCCAATAATGTCATATAACCAATAAAATAAATTTTTAAGCTTTTCAGTGATGACTGGATTGATATTACCACTTTGCACATTTGAAACAGAAAACTGAGAATCGGCTAAAACGCTAACGGCGATGTTGCTTAAAATATCATGCGGGCAAAACTGATCAACATACCTACAATTGAGGTTGTAAACTTTGGCTGAATCAAATTGATAGCTGAGTTCTTGATTGGTTCCTTTCACAACCTGATCATCAATTTTCCAGCTCACTGGTCTGTTTTTAGGGTTACTGATTTTAAATACAGTTTTCTTCCCTTTGTAAGCTTGATCAAAAATAACAGTCGGTAAGCTGTCGCAAATGGTTATCGAATCATTGACAAACTTACTGGAGCCATCGGGTTTATTGATTTTAACACCAAGTTTTTTAACACCTGGTTCTTTAAAAGCATAACTAACTTCCTGCCGATTTGCAACAATCGTATCTTGCAAATTCCAGGTTGTGGCGAACCCTGTTGTATCCAATAATGGTCTGAAATATTTTTGATACAAGGTTTGCTTTATGCCAAAACCTTGGTTAGCAGGAAAGGCAGATTTTACAGCAAGCTGAACTGAATCGCCAGTAACCAGGTGCTGTTGTTTAGGAAATATTAAAGATGTTTTGATATTATTTTCATTCAGCGGACTTGTTTTAGATAACGGAATGAAGAAAAAAATTGCCGCAAAGGCAAATAAGGCAATTAACACACCGATGATTGTAAATCGTATAATTTTCTTTAGTTTGGTTTTCGAAATTTCCTCACGTATGCTGATTTCATCACTTTCTCTTCGTAATACCTCATCATCTTTCTGCTGAAGAAAAGCATCAAACAAAACATAAAAACGCTTTTGCTCATCTTCATTCCTACAAATTAAAGCCGATA
This sequence comes from Pedobacter sp., assembly GCA_004210715.1. Taxonomy (GTDB): domain Bacteria; phylum Bacteroidota; class Bacteroidia; order Sphingobacteriales; family Sphingobacteriaceae; genus Pedobacter. Next base: position 1,798 of record SEDB01000121.1, on the reverse strand, counting down.
AAACCGACTTAACTTTTTCAGCATCATATTTTTCAATATCCTTATCCTGGATAATTTGAGCGGTAACCACATAGTCGTCTAAATCGATGGAAAAACCTTCATTCTTTAATTTGGAATAAAGGAACTCATCAATAAGATCAGGAGCGATATATCTGTTTGCATCAGACATTGCTAACTCGGCAATAAATTAGCTTCAGTTAGCCCGGGAAACAACTTGTTCAATTCCTGCAAATCCTCATTTTTCTTAATCAAGCATGAAAAAGAATCTTTACAATCCTTCACATCCTTATTGAGTAAATCGTGCTCCTTCAAATAATTAATCCAATCGATACACTCCGATGTTGAAGGCTTTTTATCTATGGTTTTTGCATGATAAATTTTAAAAAACCAGTTAATTTTTTCGTCCAAACCAGCCAGCTCATCAGAAGTAAAATCGGCGCCACTAATCGTCAGTTTCTTTGCAACAATCGCTTTAAGTTCAGGCTCAGAAGGGAAATCGATGTAATAAAAAAGGCATCGCCGCAAAAATGCATCCGGAAGATTTTTCTCATCATTGCTGGTTAAAATGATAACCACATTTTCCTTTTCCTTATCATTTAGTTTAATGGTTTTATTGATCTCTTTAATCGTGAAAGAGAGATTTTCAATTTCATAAAGTAAATCATTCGGGAAATCGCGGGGTGCTTTATCTATTTCATCAATCAGCACCACCGATTTTTCCGTTAAATGAGTGGTGCTGATTTTTAATTTTTGTTTGGATTGCTGAATGATTTTATTGAGCTCCTCATCATCTTCATCGTCCTTTCCTTTAGCGCAAAGAACTGCGAAACCAAGTGCCGTTAAAGTGATATAATCAGCCGCCGATTTGGTTTGGTTTGCTTTTAAAGAATTATTGATATTAGCATCCCGAAAATGAGAAACCGCATCATATTCATAAAACAGATCAGCAAAAACCGATGTTGATTTTGTATTGAACTGAAGGACATTTTTATTGAAATTTTCAATGTGTTGATCGGCTACCCAATGTGCGAACTGCGTTTTACCTACCCCGGGTTTTCCTGCCAATAATAAAGGTCTGCCCAGAGAGATGGCCATTTGCAGTACTGATATTAACGAATTTGAAGGCTGATAGCTCCCGATATCCTGCGCTTTTGTTAATTTGATTACTTTCATTGTATGAGTATTATTGCCTAAACTGCTGATTAATTTAAATCGCTAACTATTTTCTGTATAGCCCTTTCTACATAAGCCATTTTGGTTGGTAAAGGATTATTAAAATTGATTAAAGTTTGAATGATTTTTTCTACAAGTTCCTCTTGCTCCAAGGCATTTTCATAGTAAAGTTCAGACCATTTCTCAAAGTCTTTCCTAATGATTCCTCCTAAAGCGACATATTGTTGAATACCAAACTCGCTTTTGATTTCATTGTAAAAGACCGTGTCCTTTTCATCTTCTATATCGAGATTGAAAACAAAATGCAGGAAAATACCACTACCATTATTTTTCTTAAAATCGAACAACTTCAGAAAATTGATGATATTTTTAACAAAAGCCTTGTCATTTAATTCTAGCTGACCAACTAGCCGGAATGGCATTATCAGGTTGCAGGTACCACTACACTTTAACAAATCATAAAAAGCACTGATAAATTCAATGGCTGAAGGGTAACTATTGGCCAGACTTAGCTCCGATACAAAAACATTATTAAATTCATCTAAAAATCGAATTAACCACTGATTTACATCTTCATCTGGCTGAAAGATGCGGTTGAGGTCTATATAACTAAATGAAGTGGTCA
>SEDB01000120.1 GCA_004210715.1 Pedobacter sp. | reverse complement strand
AACGTCAGCACTATATTTTGGAAAATGCGAACATGGTATTAGCTTACCGCAATACTACTGATGCAACAACTATTGGCTCAAACAAGTATTTGTACACTGATCCGGAAGATCCGACCAGATTGCCTGTAAGTGTATTACCAGAAGGAGGTTTCTACAATACAAAAACCGATAACTTAAAAAATTACTATTTCAACCAAAAATTAACTTACGATAAAATCTTCGGAGAAGATCACCATGTATATGGAATGGGTTTAATGGAGGTGCGTTATACGGACAGACAAGCTGAAAATTTTGATGGTGTGGGTTATCAGTATGAAAATGGCGGTATCGTAAACTCTGCCTATAAATATTTTAAATGGGCTCAAGAATCAGGTTTCCCTTATTTTGGAATGAGCAACACCTATGATAGATTTACCGGATTTTTGTTAAATGGTGCTTACTCATACAAAGAGCGTTATACCATTAATGCTTCAGGTCGTCTAGATGGATCGAACAAAATGGGAAGCAGCAGGACAGGAAGATGGTTGCCTACCTGGAATATTTCCGGTAAATGGTTTATTAATCAAGAAGAATTCTGGCCTCAGGATAGTAAAATCTTCACTGCAGCTGCATTACGTGCCACATATGGTTTAACTGCAAATATCGGTAATGCTACCAATTCTTCTGCCGTATATTACAATCAAGTAACCAGAAGACCTTACGATAACGAGAAAGAAACAGCTACTTACATTTCTGGCTTAGAAAACTCAGAACTTACCTGGGAGAAAAATAAAGAATTAAACATTGGTGCTGATTTAGCATTTTTCCAGAATAGGGTAAACGTTACGGTTGATGTTTACAAAAGAAATATTTTCGATTTAATAGGTACGATCAGAACTTCAGGTATCGGTGGTCAGTTTGAAAAAACAGCCAACTATGCTTCAATGAAAAGTAAAGGTTTGGAATTAACTATTGGTGGTACACCTGTGAAAGTTGGAGATTTCGGTTGGAGAACCAATTTCAACTTCGGTTACAATACCAACGAAATCACAAACCTCGAAGTTAGTCCAAACATCTTCAGCTTAGTAGATGCTGATGGTGGTGTTTTAAAAGGTTACTCACAAAGAGGATTATTCTCTATCCAGTTTGATGGATTAGATCACAATAGAGGGTTTCCTTATTACATCGATGAAGATGGAAGAAGAAACACTTACATCAATTTACAAAGTACAAACACTCAACATTTAAAATATGAAGGACCAGTTGATCCAAAGTTAACGGGTGGTTTTTACAACCAGTTCAGGTATAAAAACTTTACATTATCAGCTTTATTTACGTTCCAGGCAGGTAACTATGTACGCTTAGATCCAACTTATCAGGCATCGTATTCAGATATTTATTCCATGTCTAAAGATATGTTAAACAGGTGGATTAAACCAGGTGATGAAGCATTTACAAACATCCCGGCCTTGCTCGATCCTTATGATGTGAATCAGACGGTTAAAGATGCTGATGGATCTACAGTTTGGGCAGTATATCCTTATAACCTGTATAATTATTCAACAGAGCGTGTAGCAAAAGGAGATTTTATCAGGTTTAAACAAATCTCCGTTGGTTATGGCCTTGTTATATTCAGATAAAAGATTAAATGGTCAAGACCCTGAGTTCTTCGGATCGGGTGGTGTTGCTTTACCAATTCCAAAACAATATACATTATCATTAAAGGTTGGATTCTAAAAAAAAACTAAAATTATGAAACTAAATAAGATACATATCTTATTATTCGGTTTAGGTGTGATGTTTTCTACACAATCGTGTAATAAATATTTAGATACTGAACCGGATAATAGAACACAAATTAATTCGGTTGAAAAAGTTGCACAACTGGTAACGACAGCTTATCCTGGGAGTGATTATTACTACTTTACAGAGTCTTCATCAGACAATTCGGAAGATAAGGGTAACGGTGTTGGCGGTTTGGATGACGTAATTAGCCGGCCATACAACTGGCAAGATGTGATCGGTGATAATACCGGATCTACTACTACTTACTGGAATAGCTGTTATGCTGCTATTGCAGCAGCCAATCAAGCCTTAGAAGCAATAGAAAAAAACAACCTTGGCAACGCGGTTTTACCTTATAAAGGAGAAGCTTTAGTAGCCCGTGCTTATGCGCATTTTATGTTGGTTACGTTTTTTTCGAAAGTATATGCCATTGGTGGTGCGAATGATTCTCCAGGTATTCCTTACGTAACGGCTCCAGAAACAAAAGTTATTGCTCAATATGACAGAGGTACTGTAAAATCTACCTATGAAAAAATTGAAAAGGATTTAGTTGAAGGGATGGCCTTATTATCAGCCAGTGCTTATGAGGTTCCAAAATATCACTTTACACCAGCAGCTGCACATGCTTTTGCATCACGTTTTTATTTATTTAAAGGCGAATGGCAAAAGGTAATTGATGAGTCATCGGCAACTGTGGCAAGTGGTGATTTTTTCAACAATTTAAGGCCACTGAACACGACTTATAGGGCATATGGAAACGCAGATTTTAATGCTGCTTTCACCAGGTCTGATCAGAAATCAACATTACTATTAACTGAACAATATTCGGGATGGCAGAGACAGTCTACACCAAGATATGGTTACGGAATCAATATGGTAAAAATGTTCAACGGTGCTGGAAACTATACGGGTAAACCTAGAGCAGACAAGATTCTATCATATGGTGCACCACATTATACTACCTATAAGTTTAAAGAATATTTCCATCGCGTTAGTCCAGGAGCTGATATAGGTTTTCCTTATTTGATTTCGCCATTATTAACTGTAGATGAATCTTTATTGAACAGGGCAGAAGCATACACGCAACTTGGCCAGTTCGATAATGCTCTTCGAGACATGAATACATTTATGAGTACCAAAATATTAAACTATAGTGCTAGTGCTGACGCTGCTACTTTAGCAAAGCTTACCACTTTTTATGTTATTGCAGATCCAAAAGAAGTGTTAATTAAATTCATTTTGGAAAGTAAAAAAGCAGAGTTTTTACAAGAAGGCTTAAGGTGGTTGGATATCATCCGCCATGGGCTTACGGTTAGGCATAATAAATATGATGCCTTAGGCAGAGAAACATTTGATGATTTAGGTCCAACAGATCTTCGCAGAGTTTTCCAAATTCCTCAAGAGGCATTATTATCAAATGTTCCACTAAATCCAAGATAATCTCAAATTATGAAAAAGAGCATATTTAAAATATTTGCTTTACTGCTCATTGTAGTTTTAGCAAACTCCTGTAAAAAAGAGGATCCTTTAAATGTAGATTTTAGCCAATACAATATCGATAATCCGGTAGCCAATACGGCACTCGATAAATGGTTAACCACAACATTTTTAGATGAGTATAATATTGATGTGATTTATCGGTATAACCGCTTCTATCATGGTGATGACCGTGATGTAGCAGCTGTAAAGGTTGACAAGGTACAGGCACAGATGCAAACTGTTTTAGAGGGTTTCATTCTGCCATACCGTAAAATTGCTGGTACAGCCTTTATTAAAAGAATGGTGCCAAAACAATTTGTATTATTTGGTTCTGGTTCATATAATCCTGACAATTCATACACCTTGGCTACTGCTGCCGCAGGAAGAAACATTACCATTTATGCGGTAAATGATTTTAATGTGAATGTTGCTGGTGATGTAGTAGGAAAATTGAAAACCATTCATCATGAGTTTACGCACACCTTGAATCAAATTGTGCCGATGCCAGATGATTTTCAGAACATCACTAAATCAACCTATTTAGCTACATGGACAACTACAACTGATGCTACCGCTCGTGATAATGGTTATGTAACACCTTATGCTTCAAGCCAGGCAGGGGAGGATTTCGCAGAAACAGTATCTCATTTATTGGTATTTGGGCAAGCTTGGTATGATGCAAGAGCTAATTCGTCCACAGCGATAGGTAAGGCTGCATTAAAAGCTAAGGAATCTAGTGTGGTGCAATATTTTACCAATATGGGTATTGATTTTAGAGCTTTGCAAATGGAAGTTCAAAATATTGTTCGCAATCAATACAAGTATCAGCAAGCGAGTTTCCGCTATTGGATGGGTCAGAATTTATATAAAACAATGACCATTAATTTAGAGGATGGGATTTATGCTGCCAATGGAATTTCTTCTGAATTTGCAACTGCATATAATAATTTCAAAGCCGCTGTATTGGCTTACAGCGCAACACAAAAATATCATTTAGATTTCGTTCAGCTGCGATTTGAATCTACTACTGTTTTAACTGTTAGAGCCGCATTTTCAAACGCAACCACCCAGTATTTTGGAGATTATTCGTTTAACTACACAATCAATACTACTACTGGTGCTGTAACCTTTACCAAAGTAGCTAATGCAACAGGAACTACTTTTAGTAACGGAGCGCTGTTTACTACTCCGTTTACTAATACTATTCAAGCTTACCTTACCGGCAAAACATTTATTGCTGACTGGTTGCCACCAACGATAACATCTGCCAATTACAACTCATATGGTGGCTTTTATCTTCAAGGTACTCCAACTAATAATTTCTACGGACTCTTAGGCCAAACATTATAAACATGAAAAGGATATTATATTTATTTATGGTTTTGCTGACATTTGCAGGCTGTAAAAAAGAGGAAGAATTAAATTTTGATGATCGTCCAGAGGTTCGTATGAACCAGGCTATATCAGAACTTAATACTACTTTAACCTCATCAACAAATGGATGGATTGGTACGATGTCTACAGAAGCTGGTGGAGGCTATGGTTTTTACATGACTTTTGATGGTACAAATCAAGTGGTGCAAATGATTGGAGATATGACTGACGCATCTGCTACAACTTTGACATCTTCTACCTACCGTGTAAAAGCAAATGCAGGTGCCGAATTAATCTTCGATACCTATAACTACATCTCATTATTGAGCGATCCAAATCCAGCGTCATTTGGAGGTGCAACAGGAACTGGTTTAAAGAGTGATGTTGAATTTTTATTTGAACGCTCAAGTGGAGATAGTCTGGTATTAACTGGCAAAAAATACCGCCAAGTACTTAAAATGGTAAAAGCAACGGCAGCTCAAAAAACGGCTTATTCATCTGGTGGATTGAAGACAACAATTGATAAAATAAAAACGTTTTTCGGTGCTAGCAGATATCCTTACATAGATATTGTAAGTGGTAATGCAACTATTAAAGCAGGTATATCAATAAATTTCTCAAATAATTTAGCTGCAGGAAAGAGGGTTAATTTTACTGGCGTGCTTGCAGATGGAAAAACCGTTGCTGGTGGAGCTTCAAAATTCGCTTTTACGCTTTCGGGTGCTGAATTGGTTGGAAATGGTTTGTTGTACAATGGTATAACATTCGTTAGAGTAGTTGTTAAGGATGATGGCTCAATAGCTTTCATTGATGTTGCAGGAAAAGAATATGTTGTTAAAAACAGTCCATCCCCTTTAACACCATTATTTTTGCTAATAGGAGCCGGATATGCGAATGTAGCTGTTCCTAATGCAACAACTTACGCAGGTTGGGGTACCGAATACGTAACCAGAAGGGCTGATGCAGCGAACAGGATGCTCACAGGCGGTTATGCACTGAGGCTTGAGCAAATGCTTTATACATTTAATAATGTAACAAAGAAATTAGTAATAAGAGTTAATATGCCACAAAATGCTACGCAATTTGTAGGTACGTTAAACTATAACTATACTCGAAGTGACGATGGAATTTTCAAATTCAGCTATACTGGTGCAGATGGTAACGGCGCAATTATATATCCATTTATGCAGCAATTGTTAGCTCAACGATTGGATGTTGATACATTCACTGTTGATTATCTTGTAGACCCAGCAACTGGCGGCTTATTTGGGGTTTTTAAAAGTGTAGAACATCCGACGTACAGGCGCAATGTGCCATGTGTAGCATCAATGCGGAGCAGGGTGTTAAAAATGGAAATACAGTTTCAGCAGGTTTAAATACCGGGGTTTTGTATTTATTGGCTATTCCTTACCTCATGGCAATCATCGTTGGCGTGGTTTGGTATAAAAAGTTCCGTAAGAAAAATGTAGAATTGAATATGAAAAAAGAGCCTTTTCATTTAAATTAAAACATGACGGGTAAAACCTCAAAACTTTCGGCAATTGTTCATTGCAAATGCCCACACTGCCGTAGGGGAGATATATTTACGGGCAGTATGTATGGTTGGAACATTCAGCACACCAAAGAAATTTGTAGTTACTGTGCCCAGCGGATAGAGATTGAACCTGGCTATTTCTATGCGGCGATGTATGTAAGTTATGCGATGAATGTGATCGAAATGCTCCTAGTCAGCTTTACGACTTATCTCATTTTTGGATCACTAACCGATGCTACTTTCTGGCATTATTTGATCGCAATTTTTGCGGGATGTTTTATTCTTTATCCTTTCAATTACCGCTATTCACGTATGATCTTGCTTCATGTATTGTCGCCCAATATCAAGTACAAACCTTATTACGATCAATAGTGTAAAGGCAGATTAATTGTTAATCACTACAAAAACAATTGACTAGTTAAGCTTACCTGTATGTTAAAAAAAGATACTTTAAAATTTATAAAAGACGTAGCGGAAAATAATAACCGCGAATGGTTCGCAGAACATAAACCTAAATATGAGGTCGCCAAGCAAGATGTGCTTGAACTTGTTGCAGCCATCATTCCCGAACTTGCCAAGGTAGATCCATTAATTTCTGCAGACAGTGATCCAAAGAAAAATTTGATGCGCATTTATCGCGATGTGAGGTTTAGTAAAAACAAAGATCCATATAAAAACAACTTTGGCATTTGGTTTTCGGCTAAAGGCAAGGGTGGAAACGAACCTGGTTATTACCTGCATATTCAACCTGGCAAAAGTTTTATTGCAGGCGGTTATTGGATGCCCGAAGCCGCACACTTAAAACTCATCCGACAGGAAATAGATTATAACATCGATGAATTTAAGGAAATCATTTCTGCAAAAGATTTCAAAAAAGTCTTTACACTTGGTACCAGCAATGCTTTAAAAAATGCACCTAAAGGCTACGATCCTGCTGATCCAAACATCGAATATTTGAAATTGAAAAGTTTCGAAGCCACTACAATGTTAGCCGATGAGGAGTTTTTAAAACCTAATCTCGTTAATAAGTTGATAAGTTCTTTTGGTACGTTACAACCATTAGTTGCATTTTTACGCAACGCGATTACGCAGTAGCCAATTGTTAATTATCAATAACCAATACCTACAATAATCAATAACCGATAGTTAATCTTCAAACCTTAACAGGTCTTGATACTTAAATCTTGATACACATAAAATATGAAAAATACCTTCTTAGCTTTTGCCTTTTTCCTATTCATTTCATCCCTAACTTCATGCGTGGTGTTATCGCCTAAAAAGTACAAAGCTTTATTAGGCAGTAAAGATTCTTTGTACACCGCATTTAACGAGGGTTTGGTTAAAATTGAAAACCTGGAGAATGAAGTTGCAAAACTTAAGAAGGATACTACCATGATGGCTGAAGAGCTCAGAGATTTGCAAAACAGCTACAATGAAGTTGATGCAAACTATAAAAAACTTAAAAGTAATTCAACCACCGAAATCTCAAAACTGTCAGGCGATTTAGCTGCTCGTGAAAAACGTTTGAAAGAAGTGGAGGAGGTTTTACGTAAACGTGATGAAGCCACCAATGCCTTAAAAGAAAAACTACAACAGGCTTTATTGGGCTTTACCAAAAATGGTTTAACGGTAGAAATTAAAAATGGTAAAGTATATGTTTCTCTAACCGATAAGCTGCTTTTCCCTTCGGGAAGTATTATTATTGATGAGAAAGGAAAACAAGCCTTAACCGAACTGGCGAATGTTTTAAAGCAACAACCAGAAATCAATATTGCGGTAGAAGGGCATACGGATAATCAAAAGATTAATAACCTTGGCCAAATTAAAGATAATTGGGATTTAAGTGTGTTGAGAGCAACATCAGTAGTACGTTATTTAACAGAAAACGAAAAGGTGGAAAGTGTGAGGATGACAGCAACAGGTAAAGGAGAATTCCAACCACTGGGTTCAAATGCTGGTGCCGATGGACGAAGTAAAAATAGAAGAATTGAAATTGTGCTCTCTCCAAAATTAGACGAGCTTTACAATTTGATAAAATAAATAGTGCAATAGCTATAAAATAAATGTCTTGCTGGGTTTACCTGCAGGACATTTATTTTTTATAGGATTTTAAAACTTTGAAAGTCTGTTCAAATTCAAAATTATTGAGATTGGCGTATTCAGGCATTGAAATTTTACTGGTTGATAAAAAGCTGAATAACTCTTTAATCGCATTTGATACCTCTTCTGGTCTATCGCAATGCTTTAACGAATCAATTTTAAGTAAAAGCAACGAAATTTCCTGAAGTTTGAAATCATTTTCGCTAGCCAATTTCAAGCCTAAATCAGTTTCGATTACCGCCTGTTCATAATGGTGTGTGCAATTATAAAAATTGGCTTTGAAAAGGCTAAAGCTTGCAAGAACAAATTTGGTGTAATAACTATAATTGGATTCAATTATCTTTTCCAAAAACTCTAAAATTCGTTTCGCCTTTTTGTAATAATTTAATTTGAGGTATGTATGGCCTAATTGTAAAAGTAAGAATGAAGAGAAGAGCGAATGTCTGACATAAAATATATTCGGATACTTGCTTAGTATTGCCATAATAAATCGATGGCATTCCGCATAATTTTTCTGCGCAAATAAGGTAAGCAATACCATACGGTAGGTTAAAGTTTCTGCGGTAGTAATTTCGGCATTCCGCTTTGGCTCACTTCTATCAATTTGCTGGCAAAGTTTAATTATTTTTTCCTCAAGTGTTTTCCCTTCATTGGGTTTACCAATCAGGTTATTGTGAAAGTATAAGATTAAATCGTAAGGATTGATGGGAAACAATTCATTGAGCCTTTTGTAATGTCTTTTTAATGATTGCATCGTGTTTATCAATAACGTTTTATCAATATCAACGAGTGCAATGTTACATTCAATAACCAGCAACATAATTTGAACATCCTCATTAAGTACATTATCTGAAATGTGCTTAACGGTTTCTTTGTACAAATTGCTCATTGTTCTGCTTGTGGCCAAAATATCTATAAAGTCCAGGTCGATATTTTGTTTGTTAAAGTTAGAAATGGGTTTACTGAGCTCATGTTTGGCTACGCTACAAATGAAATCGAATGAATCGTTTTTCTCTTCATTTGTAAAGGACAGTTTAAGGATGTTTTTTAATTCTGAAATTTCATTTCTATTGATGCAAAACCTTATGGACCAATTTAGAATGTGGTGCCTCAATAATGTTTGAGGTACATAATTTTGCAAAATATATTCGAAGAATTCCTTGCTGGGCTTGTAATCGAATTTCTCGGTAATTTGAATAAATAGAAAATAGGTGTAGATATCGTCATTCAGAAAGCGAACAATTTCAGTAGGAATAGCTGTGCTCAAACGTTTTTCCTGGATGAGGATACCTGAATAAATCAGCTCTTCATAAGCTTCTGGGTAGTCACTAACATATTTTAATATGTTTTCCTTGGCCACACGAAGTCCTTTGTTACCTTCAGAAATGTTCTCACTTATTTTTTTTAGCAGGAATATTTTTTCTGTACTTTTTTTGGCTAAAAAGATTTTTTTCTCCAGGAAGTAGTTAATGATCTCGTAGCATAGTAATGGATCGCTAAGCTCAAGTGAAAGATTTTCATTTTTCAACTGATAATAAACCTGCAGCCAGAAAGAAGTTTTAAACTGCTTTAATAATGCGGAATTAACCTCGGCTTGCGAAACTTCTTTTTCTTCAATATGGCTTAGCGTGAATAAAATTTCTTCGGTATTTAATGGCGGAACATTGCTGAGCACATCAATGTCATAAAACAAACCATTGTACCAGGTTTGTGTTAAGAAAGCCGAACCAGTAATAACTGGTTGTAAATTGACCCAGGTATTGGTTCTTAATCCGAATACAAGTTTGAAGAAATTGTTCTCCTCTATACTGTATAATAAATCAACAAAAATTTTAAAATGATCTGACTTGGAAAGAAATTCATCTATCCCATCTACGATGACAACAAATCTACCTTCTTTTTTATCTGGATGTGTTTTAAAATAACTCACCAAATGGCTGATACTTTCGAACTTAAACTCCTTTAAAAACCATTCTTTCAATGAAAGGCCGTTTCGAATGATATTGTTGATGCTGTTTGCATTGATCAATAAAACAATGTCATTTTTATAAAGCGCATTGGCTGAATGAAAAAAATGTTCAACCAGGTGGGCAATCAATATAGACTTGCCTTGGCCAGGTTGTGCGCTCACCGTGGTAAACTGGTAATTGTTTTTTAAAAAATAATCAAAATCAGGATAATAGAAATTTCTGTTCGATGTAAAGTTGAAAGGAACACCTGAATTATTTTTTTTGGAAACCAAGGCTACATCAGTAATAGACTGAGCCTTTATTTTAAGGGTTTGCCAAATGCCCTGTGTTGGAACAATCTGATTCTCTTTCTCTCTACAAAAGGAACCCCAGTCAGCATATCCAATATATTGTGAGAGACTGTTCAGTGTGAATAAAGAGAATTTATGGAGCGTATTCGCAAAGCCAAAGAATCGCTTAATAGTGGTTTCACTAACGTAATTCTTTGTTTCCTGAAATACATACTCAGAAATTACCTTACAATGTGCTGGATCAATGTTTCTTAGTCCCGACTTTATAAGTACAAACTTCCTGAGTTCAATAAGGAGTTCGTTAGCGTTCATTAATTTATGGGATGACAACGCTAATGTCATCATATTTTCACAATACAGGAAATGATTTTGATAAGAAATGATTCTATGAATGAAATGAATGAAAAGTTTTGCAGTGAGAATGAATGGAAATGGATGAAATTGATGATTGTCCGCGATGTAGATTTGTCAGTGTAGTGTTTGAAAATAAGAATCACTGGACATTACAAACATTAATCATCCCAAATTACGCTGACATGATGAAACTTTTTACCTCTCGTTCCTTTCCTGGAAAGATCTGCCATGTGCCAATATGTGCAATCATCATTTTATTAACGCTCTTACATTCGAAATCGTATGCACAAACTTCAACTTATGCAAACACGGTAGTTTCCAGTTCAAATGTTACCAATCCTGGTAATGCGACTAACTCCAATGAAAATACTTTTGCTCAGCTGAATTCATATGGTGGTATTGCCGTAGGACTTGGAAGCTACACAGGAGATTTGGAATTGAAGTTTCCAGCGAATGTTCCTGCGAATACCACAACTTATGTCAGGATAGATTCAGACCCTGATTTGTTGAATGCATTGGTTGGCGGGAATTTGGGAGGACTGTTGGCCAATGTTTTGGGCAATGTTGTTTTAGGTAATCATAGTTTTACAATAGGTGCAAAAAACGAAGCCGGACAAACGGTTTTAGAAGGAAATAGCAGCGGTCAATTTACCAGTAACAATATCCGTTTAATTAAAGATGCAGCCGGAAGATTTTTTGTTGCCATTACACCAACTCAGATTTACGATCGCATTTTTATAAAAGATATTACCAACGCGGTATTGCTTGGCGTATCCAATAATACTAAAGTATATTATGCACTTCACTTTTCAGGTACCGACCCCTGTGCACAAGCACTGGCTACCAGCTATGAAGGTACAGGCATTTCTCTTGATGCTTTAAGGCTGGGTAATTCTGGTGGGATTAATGTAGAAAGAGCGATTGATGCTGATCCAAATAATTTTTCACAATTAAGCTTAGGGGTTCTGGCAGTTGGTGGTACCGCTAGCCAGGTTTTTTATTTTTCCACACCATCAAACCCAACCGATGATGTTAATTTAAGGTTCAAAACCACGCCATCACTTTTAAATCTTGGTCTTTTAAATAATATCAGCGTTACCACCTACAATGGCACCCAGGTAGTGGCTACTCAAAATATAAATCCAAATTTATTAAGTCTCGATTTATTGGGCTTACTTAATAATGGATCCATTGTGACCATACCATTTTCTCCCGGCGGATCTTTTGATCGGGTTAAAGTAACACTTAACTCGCTTGTGGGGGTAAATGTATTACAGGCTATTGATATTTATGGCGTTACCCGCTCTGCCGGAAGGCCAATATTTACAGGTCCGAATGGCAACACGGTAGCAGCCTGTTACAATGCACCCGTAAATTTAACAGCGGTTACCGCAAACACTAACGAATTAATTTTTTACTTATGCATTGGCATCTGGAAGTACGTTGCCTGTGGGATTGGCACTATCTTCAACTGGCGATCTTGCAGGCAGACCAACAGTACCTGGCAATTACAGTTTTTCTGTTATTGCTACCGACACGAGGGGATGCACGGCAACAGCAGCTTACACGCTTACTGTTACAGGTCCTTTAACATTAGTGCCAGGTGCTTTGCCCGATGGAATTACAAATGTTTCTTATCCAACTGAAACCATACCAGCTGCAGGTGGTGGTACTGGGCCATATACCTATACGGCTACAGGAGTTCCTGCGGGGTTAACATTTAATGGTACAACAAGAGAAATTACCGGAACACCAACGGTACCCGGAAACAATACTGTTGCAGTTACCGTTACCGATGCAAATGGAAATACAGTAACTTCAAATTACACCTTAAAAATTACTGATCCATTGGTTTTACCAACGGCAACTTTAGCCAACGGAACAACCGGAGTTAGTTATACACCACAAATTATTCCTTCAGCAATTGGAGGTACAACACCTTATGTTTATTCGGCTACAGGTTTACCTCCGGGATTAACATTTACACCAGGAACAAGAGCAATAACAGGAACACCCACTTTAGCGGGTACCTATCCTGTAACCGTTACTGCAACAGATGCAGATGGAAAAACGGTAACAACAATTTATTCAATAACAGTGCTGGATCCGTTGGCCTTACCACCAACAGTTCTTGCTGATGGTAATGAGAATGTAGTTTATCCAAACCAAACAATTCTTCCGGCAACCGGAGGTTCCGGAGGATATACTTACGTTGCTTCCAATCTTCCTTTGGGATTAGCTTTTGATGGAGCGACCCGCCAGATTACCGGAACGCCATCTCAGGCAGGTAACTACTCGATTTTAATTACAGTAACCGATGCTGGTGGAAGAACTGCAAGCCGTTCGTATCCATTAAGAGTAATTGGAACACTTAACTTGCCATCAACAACTTTGGCAGATGGAACGGTTGGGACAACCTATCCAACAAGAACTTTGCCTGCCGTAACTGGTGGAACACCAGGTTATACTTATTCAGCCACTGGTCTTCCTCAGGGAATGGTTTTTAATCCGGCTACAAGAGAAATATCAGGTACACCTACAATTGGCGGTACATTTGGTATATCGCTTACAGCAACCGATGCAGCAAATAATAGTGCCACTACAACTTATACATTGAATGTAAATGTTAGCGCACCAGTGGTAGCTTCGACAACAGTTTGTTCAGGTTCTGGTGCAACATTATCGGTAAGCAATACGATATCAGGCGCCACCATCTCTTACAGATTATATGGCCCAACAGGCAGTACACCTATTGAAACAAATGCTACGGGTGTTTTCTTAACTCCAGCAGTTACTTCTCAAACTACTTTTTATGTTGAAGCAGTTTCTGGAAGTGCAGTCAGTGCAAAAACAGCAGTGGTGGTTTCAGTTAATCCACCAGCCACTTTGCCAACTGTTGCAAGTAGTAATTTGGTAATCAATGCTGGTCAAACAGCTACCTTAACAGCCACTTTTGATGCGGGCAATTCCATCGCCTGGTATGATGTTGCTGCAGGTGGAACAGCGCTTTCAGGTAATGCTTCATTCACTACGCCGGCATTAACAGCAACTAAAATTTATTACGCTCAAACCACAAGTGCAGCGGGTTGTCCAAGTGCATCTCGTGTGCCGGTTACGGTTACAGTTATTCCGCTTTCGGGTACTACGGCATGTAATGTGGCCGGTGGCCAAAACACAGCAATTACTGGAATTTGCATCGCATGTGGCATAACAGGAGCAGGTAATTCTACTGACGCTGATCCAAATAATTTTACCCGACTAACCTTAGGGGTAGGTGTGGGAGCAACAGCACAACAGCAATTGATTTTTCAAAATCCAGGTGTTTCTACAGATAGCATCCGTTTAAGTTTAGGCGTGCCAGGAGGCCTGGCTGATATTAGTGTATTGAATAATATCACCGTAAAAGTATTTAACGGAGCATCTGAAGTAAGATCGGTTCAAATCAGTGGGGGATTATTGTCTGTTCGCTAGCCCAATCAGTGCAACCGTGTTAAACCCTGGTGGCGGAGATTTTACTACACCAGCGCTTTCAACAACTACAACCTATTACATTCAGGTTAATAAAGTGATCAATGGAAGTGTTTGTGCAAATCCAACAAGGACGCCGGTAACGATAACTGTAAACCCAGCTATCGTTTTCAATGGCACAATATTAACCAATGCAAGTCTTTCATTTCCATATAATCAACAATTACCAGTTGCCACTGGTGGTACACCAGGCTTTACTTACGCTTTAGCTTCGGGTAGTAGCTTGCCTGCAGGTTTATCTTTATCAAACACAGGTTTAATTACAGGAACACCAACGGCTACAGGAAACCCAACATTCTCAGTGGTAGCTACTGATACCAAAAACTGTTCTACTACTGCAACATTTACTTTAGCCGTAACGCCAACCTTAGCATTGGCAAGTGCAGCACTTCCTGATGGGGTAACCGGCACACTTTATCCAACACAAACCATTCCTGCTGCAACAGGTGGTACAGGTCCGCTTACCTATTCTGCGGTAGGCCTTCCTCCGGGATTAAGTTTTAATACAACCGCCAGAGAAATTACTGGTACACCAACACAATTAGGAAATTATACAATAGAAGTAACCGTAACTGATGCCAATGGATACACTGTTAAAGGCAACTATACTTTAAAAGTAACCGATCCATTGGTATTGCCACCTGCAACCCTGGCAAACGGAACAAATGGATTAATTTACCCAACACAGACTATTCCTTCTGCAACCGGAGGAACATTGCCATATACTTATACTGCTACGGGTATTCCAACTGGGTTAACATTTAACGCAGCAACGAGAGAGATTTCAGGCAGACCAACACAATCTGGAACTTTCCCAATTCCAGTTACAGTAACTGATTCTATTGGTAGAACAGCTACTACGACTTATTCAATTACCATTATTGATCCTTTAACATTACCAGCTGCAACTTTAGCAGATGGAACTGAAAATGTAAATTATCCAATACAAACCATTCCATCAGCAATTGGTGGAGTTGGTCCTTATACTTACACCGCTATCAATCTTCCGCCAGGATTAAACTTTAATGCTACCTCAAGAGAAATCACAGGTGTACCCACTCAGGCGGGAAATTATATTGTTACGGTAAACGTATCTGATAGTGAGGGTAGAACTGCTTCGAATAATTATGCGATTAAGGTAATTGGTGCTTTAAACCTTCCATCTGCAACATTGCCAAATGGTGTAGTTGGAACAACGTATCCAACACAAACACTTCCAGCAGTTACAGGCGGAACAGGTCCTTATTCTTATTTAGCAACCAACCTTCCTCCTGGATTAAGCTTTAATACCATTACCAGGGAAATTACCGGAGTACCATCAACGGGCGGAACTTATACCATTTCATTAACCGCAAGAGATGCTAGTGGCAATGCTGCGACAACAGGTTACAGCATAACGGTGACAGTTAATCCTCCTGTGGTTGCCAATGCAACGGTTTGTTCAGGTTCGCCTGCAACTTTAACGGTAAGTAATTTATTGGCCGGCGTAACTTATAATTGGTACGGAGCTACAGGTACAACACCTTTGACTACTTACTACGTAGAAACCACCAATAGCAATGGCTGTGTAAGTGCCAGTCGTGTTCCGGTAACGGTAACTGTTATTCCAGCTGGAAGCGGAACTGCATGTAATGCTGCTAACAGCCAGAGCAGTGGTATTACAGGTATCTGCTTATTGTGTGGAATTTCAGGAGCTGGTAACTCAACAGATGCTGATCCAAACAATTTTACACGCATCACATTGGCTGTTGGTGTAACATCAACAGGATTTCAGCAATTAAGATTTCCAGTTGCCGGTACCGCTACTGATAGCGTTCGTTTAGATTTAGCACTACCCGGCGGTTTGTTGGATTTACAAGTGCTTAATAATACAACTGTAACTATCCTAAATGGAACAACTGTGGTTAGAACAGTACAGTTAGGATCATCATTAGTCAATCTTCAACTTTTAAGTGGAAGTCGCTTCGCTGCAAGTCTTTTCGCAGGTGCACCATTTGATCGGGTTGAGGTACGTTTCGGCGGATTGGTTTCTGCAGTAACAAGTTTAGATATTTACGGTGCAAGCATCACTTATCCAGCTCCAACTATTACAGCGGGTTCACAAACCATTTGTTCAGGTGCTACGGCAACGTTAACCGCCACAGCAAATGGAGGAACTGATATTGCTTGGTATGATGCTTCAGGTACTCAACTTGCAACAGGCGCATCTTACACCACACCAGCTTTAACCGCAACCACAACTTATTATATTCAGGTATCCAGGGCTGGTTGTGCAAATCCAGTAAGAATTCCTGTTATCGTTACTGTTACGCCGGTGTTGGCAACACCAATAGTAGCAACTGTAACGGC
>SEDB01000592.1 GCA_004210715.1 Pedobacter sp. | reverse complement strand
ACCGCCTGTAGCAGTAAGACTTGCCGGTACATCAGACATTTTAAAAACGGATAAACGTTTGGCAGATTTTACTATAAAAAAGACAAAATTTAATGTGTATTTGGGTTACCAAAAGCCCGATGAAATACGCAGACAGGATAAGGGTGATACCTTGCAAGTGTATAAGATTACGCTAGATAAGCTGAAATTTAGTCATCTGGAAATTGTAAAATATGGCACAAAAGATGGCAAAATTATTTTACAAGGTGATTATAAATTATTGAATGACACGCTGATTGTGAAGGGAAATTTTTACGATTATATGGGGTCATTTTGCATTACAAAAAAGTATGTTACCGATAAATGGGGCTTGAAGGAAATAAGCGATGATATGAAAGGTATTAAGCTAGAGAATTTAACCGAAAGACATTTGAAACCGGCAGAAATGAAAGTTCCGCCGATGATTAAACAGTAATTTGTAGATGAAAAAAGCAATTGTAATTACGGTTTCTATCATCTGCATTTTAGGTTTATTGGTTTGGCTGGCGATGAAAAGCAACGGATACGAAATCCCTCGAAAAGATAAATACGCTGATGTTCCATACTTTCCGGCGATATCAAATTCAAATCGTTTTAGAAATGTGGTTTTAGATAGCATACATGTAATTGACTATTATGCAAACAAGAGTGTTTTTTTTTTTGAATTATGCCAAAACCAAGAATATTTACGATACAACCTTTATCACTGTAGTTAATCATGCTTTTAAAAATCTTGCTCAACGGATATTGGATAGAAAAGATCATTTTAAAATTGATACCGTTAATCAATTGCTTTTTGTTCTTCGACATGATACGATCGGCAAATATTCGTCATGTGAGGCCATTGACTTGAAAAACGGGTATGCAAAAAATGTAAAACCATTGGATAAAAAAGGTTATGAGGCACTTGATAACCAGCTGATTTTACTTAAACACGCTACCAATGCGAGTCATGATACTGATTTGCTCATTTTTGAAAACGAAGTTGATGATTACTTTTTTATGCAGGGTGATGAAGCGAATAAAACAGCTAAAACATTTATACTAACCGAAGCGCAAAATTTCAGTTCTCCATTCGGGATCAAAATTGGTGGAGACCCTGAAATTAAACATCACAACATTAATTTGTTCGACAAAGTAGTAACCGGAAACAGCTTGAAACGATTGTTCAGCATTCCGACGCCGTCTTCAAATGTTAGTCCGAATGAAGGTAGAATGACTAAAAATGAAGGTTATGCGGAAAACAAAGGTTGGTTTGATAAAGACCGGATATACTATTTCAAAATGAAACTGAAAACAAGTGAGGTAAAGTTTAAAACGGATATTTACTATATTTCTGATGTTTATTTCGACCAATTGAATATGCCCAAGTCAGAACAGGATACTTTG
>SEDB01000591.1 GCA_004210715.1 Pedobacter sp. | reverse complement strand
GATTGTAAAAACCTGCGCTTTTGATTTGATCGGCAACGTAAATCAAGGTTTTACCATCAGCCTGACGGATTTCCGGAATTGCTTCGAAGCTTTTCGCACTTAACTTCAATGTTTGGTTTTTACCCAGATTAATCCTTTTGCTGGCCAAAGCATCGTCATTCCCAAGATTGTAATAAAGTGCGCTTTCATTTCCTGCATTTAGCGCAAGGCGATACATTAACGGTACAAAAACCGGATGCCGGGCGAGATTTCCATCTGTTGCATTTAAACCTGTTGCCGAAAGATAAACAGCACCATTACCAACACCATATTTAGCGAAATAAAGTTTGCTGCCAGGTAGCGTTAAAATATTTTCTTTGCTCGCTGAATTATTTTCTACAAAAGAGAAGTAACGTTTAGCGCTTGGTAAATCAAGATTTTTGGGGATTTTCTCGAAAACTGTTTTGAAGATTGGATTTTGTAAGTCAATCTGATCAACTTTGGTTTCAGTTTTGTTTAAGCTTTGAATGAGCGGTAATGATATTCCGCTTAGAAAAGAATTGTAGGTTTGAATATCGGTTTCTAAATCTGGAAAAACCGCGATTGTACCACCTTCGTTCAAGTAGATTCTTAATTGCTGTGCCAAACCACTCGATGGATTTTTCAAGCCATTAAGAACAATTAACCCATAATTAGCAAAACTGCTATAATTGATATTGCTTTCGGCATTTTCTGTAAGTTGGTAATATTTATCCGCAGCAAAAAGCGCTTTAATGTAATTTCCAGCATTGGATCCATTAATACTTAAAACGGGCAAATTTTCATCAACCTTAAAACTGAATGATAAAGTATCATCAAAAGTTACTGGAAAATCTTTAATACTGATTACACCTTTCTGCCAGCCTGGTTTCAATCCAGAGAAATTCAGCGTATCCTTTATTATTTTTCCTGCTGGAATAGTGACAGAACTTAATCCTTTTTGCTGGTTATTAATACTCAGTTTTAGTGGAATATTTTTTGCTTCCTCTTCCGAGTAGTTCTTTAGTTGAACGACCAATTTCTCATTCGAACCTGGTTGATGATTAGGCGAAAGTGCCCAGACACTGTCAACAGCGACATTTGGCAAAGTGGTGGCATTTAATTTGAGGAAAGAATGTTGAATATCGTTCTTCGTTTCTAATTTATTTCCATTTGAAATGTTTTTCTGAAAATCAGAAATCACAAAGCTATATCGATTTGCTGAACCGGTGAGCACATTACCTTGTCGGTTTAAAATTTGTTGAAGATTTCGATTTGCTGAAGATATTTTAACATCATCCAGTGCTTTTAAAAATTCATCTTCATTTAATAATCGCTGGTGTTTTCCTTCAAAATCATTGGTTAAAAGCTGAAAGCGATCATTTATGCCGAAACCTTTTACCAAATCCCT
>SEDB01000119.1 GCA_004210715.1 Pedobacter sp. | reverse complement strand
CTTGTAAAACTTTATTTACAAACTCGGGGTTATAAGGGCTTTCCTCAGTTTCGAAATCAATTTTTAAAACTTTCATCACTGCTTTCAGAGCAGTAGCTTGTTCTTCGTTTTTAGGATGTGCGATTAAAGTTTCCATTTTGATATTGCTTAATAAACAAATATAACAAATCTATCTGGCAAAAGTTAGGCGCTTACCAATCTGGTCGGTAGTGAATTTGCCTTTTTGATAGGCTAAATTTCCTGATACGAAAGTGTGTGTAATGCTGGCTTGAAAAGTATCACCATCAAAAGGACTCCATCCGCATTTGTAGAAGTTATTCAGTTTGGTAACTTTCCACGAATCTTTCAAATCAACCAAAACCAAATCAGCCCAATATCCCTCACGAATGAAACCGCGTTTTTCAATATCGAAACAAATGGCAAGATTATGGGCTGTTTTTTCAACGATTTTTTCTAAGGAAATTTTGCCTTGCAAATGCATTTCTAACAAAGCTGGTAATGCATGTTGAACCAGTGGTCCGCCTGATGGTGCTTGCGAATAGGGTTGATTCTTTTCCTCTAAAGTGTGAGGTGCATGATCAGTAGCAATCACATCAATATTATCATTTAAAACACCTTGAAGAATGCCATTTTGGTCTTCTTCCGTTTTAACAGCAGGGTTCCATTTAATGAAATTACCTTTAGTTGCATAGTCTTTATCGTTAAACCATAAGTGATGAACACAAGCCTCTGCAGTAATTTTTTTATCTTTTAATGGAATCATATTATCGAAAAGTGCAATTTCTTTAGCCGTTGATATATGTAAAATATGCAAACGGGTTTGGTATGCTTTTGCCAGCTCTACTGCTAACGATGAAGATTTATAACAAGCTTCAGCACTGCGGATCATCGGATGCATATCGATGGTTAAATCGTTGCCATATTTGGCTTTAAATTCGGCAAGGTTATGGCGAATAGTTGCTTCATCTTCACAATGCGTAGCCACCAAAATAGGTGCTTTACTGAAAATATTTTCTAAAGTTTTTTCATTGTCAACCAGCATATTTCCGGTTGATGAACCCATGAAAACCTTAATTCCACAAACATTTTTTGGATCTGTTTTTAAAACTTCTTCGATGTTATCATTGCTGGCACCCATGTAGAATGAGTAATTTGCTAACGAAGTTTCTGCGGCAATGGCATACTTATCGGCAAGTAACTCTTGCGTTAAAGTATTTGGAACGGTGTTCGGCATTTCCATAAAAGAAGTGATTCCGCCCGCAACTGCAGCCATGCTTTCAGTAAAAATATCGGCCTTATGTGTTAAACCCGGCTCACGGAAATGAACCTGG
The DNA here is from genome assembly GCA_004210715.1 of Pedobacter sp. Lineage (GTDB taxonomy): Bacteria > Bacteroidota > Bacteroidia > Sphingobacteriales > Sphingobacteriaceae > Pedobacter. The sequence continues at coordinate 5,430 of SEDB01000119.1, read as the reverse complement.
TCGTCAATCATTCCTGGTAAAAGATATTGGCCCTCGGCATTAATTTCCGTTACACCTGCAGCAGAAAGGTTATGACCGATTTTTGCAATAAATCCATCTTTAATTAATACATCAGCCACAATTTTTTGTCCCTCGTTTACTATTGTGGCGGCTTTTATCAGGTAAGAATTCATGGTTTCAAAGGTAGTGTTTTAGTAGAAAGTAGAAAGTATAAAGTAAAAAGTATAAAGTAGCGAGATTGGACGGATGAATGGTGCGAATTAAGTTTGATGTTGTTGTTTTGAGTAAAATAAACCTGATAAAGTGGAAATACTTTTTGATGCAGGTCTTCAACATACATGTACAAACAATTGCAAAAAGATTGGAGCGATAGCAGCGCTATCGAAACCAATGAATCACTGGAATTGCTTTACACCTAAATACCTTAAAGAGTGCTTTCAATTTACCAATGGATTTAAACCTTCTACCATACGCCTTCAAACCCTCAACCTTAATCACTATCTTTGTGCGCTATGGCAAAATCGTTCGAAGAATTTAAGTTAAACAGGCAAATTTTAAATGCAGTTGCCGATGCAGGTTACACCGTTGCCACACCCATTCAGGAAAAGGCAATAGCGCCAGTTTTATCCGGACAGGATATTTTTGGTATAGCCGAAACGGGAACAGGAAAAACTGCAGCTTTCGTTTTGCCTATTTTAATGCAATTGAAATACGCTCAGGGCGAAAATCCAAGAGCTTTGATTTTATCGCCTACAAGGGAATTGGCGATGCAGATTGCGGAACAAGTAAAGTTATTTTCGGTTTATACCGATTTACGTTCGTTGGTAATTTTCGGCGGAATTGGTCCGAAAACACAGAAAGAACAAATAGCAAAAGGCGTTGATATTTTGATTGCTACGCCGGGAAGGTTTCTTGATTTGTACCTGGCTGGAGATATTAATACGCAAAGCTTGAAGTTTTTGGTGCTGGATGAGGCCGATAAAATGATGGATATGGGGTTTATTGGCTCTATACATCGGATTTTGGAAATTGTTCCACGCAAGCGCCAGAACTTGCTGTTTTCGGCAACGATGAGCGATTTGGTTCAAAAAATTGCTGGCGATTTCTTAAATAATCCATTGGTAATTGAGGCATCAGCACAGGCTACACCAGCCGCTAATGTAACTCAGGCTTTATACTATGTTCCTAATTTCAAAACGAAGATTAATTTATTGCAGCATCTTTTGAAGAATGATGAGGCTTTCTCTCGCCTGATTATTTTCTGTAAAACAAAAACTGTTGCCGATAATATTTTCAGTTTCATTGAGCGTAGATATGGAGCAGAAAACGTTCGGGTAATCCATGCGAATAAAGGTCAGAATACGAGAATTAACTCGATTAATAGTTTCAAAGAGGGGAATGTTCGTGTTTTAGTAGCAACCGATGTGGCGAGTAGGGGAATAGATGTGAGTGATGTGAGTCATGTAATTAATTTCGATGTGCCGATTATTATTGAAGATTATGTGCACAGAATTGGCAGAACTGGTAGGGCTTTTGCCAAAGGCGATGCCATTACTTTTGCTACTGATGCAGAAAAATATTACATCCGTAAAATTGAGAAACTCATTCGCCAATACATTCCTGTAGCTGAAATTCCAGAGGGAGTTTACATCGATGAAACGCCTTACGAGGAGCGCCAGCATATTGCGAAAGAAATTGATATGCAGAAGCGTAAGGAAGATCCTGATTTTAAAGGTGCTTTCCACGAGAAAAAACATGCTGCAGCAATCGATAAAAAGGCAAGAGAAAAGGCTAAAGCCAAAGCAGGAAAAGAAATTAAGAGTTTTAAAAAAGGTAAACGTTTCGATAAGAAAAAGTAATTAGATGAAATTGAGGATTACACCTTTAAACATCATTGGAGCTGCTGGCTTAGGCTTGGCAGCTTTTAATATTTTAGGTCCGAAAGATAGTGCACCCAAACACATCGACATGAGCGGCTTTTACCTGCTTATTTTAGGATGCCTGATTTTGGTAACTTTCATAACTGACTTGATTTTTCGCTCTACTTTAAAGGATTTGAAGAGAATTTGGATTGTAGAATCGATTTTCATTGTAATCACAGTAATCTTGATGTTCATCATTAAAAAAATAGCGTAATTCAAGGGTAAAAAAAACTGTGTAATCCATTCATCAGTATAATCGAATCAAAAAATCAGCATCTTTGCAACCGTAAAAAATTAAAATGAAGACAGCAGAAATAAAATTAACAGTTGAGTTAGACGAGGCCAATAATCCTGATAACATTCTTTGGGAAAGTACAGATTCTGGAAATGCTGATAAAGTGCCTGCAAAGGCCATGTTTTTATCAGTTTGGGACCATAACTATAAAAATACTTTAAAAATAGACCTTTGGACAAAAGATATGCCTGTTGATGAAATGAAACGTTTCTTCTACGAAACTTTGCAAACCATGGGCGATAGCTTTTTGAAAGCGACAAATGAAACATTAATTGTGGAAGATTTACGCGATTATTGTGCTCACTTTGCAGAGAAAATGGGAATTATTGAGGGGCAGTAGATGTTGAAAGTTGAAAGTTGAAAGTTGAAAGTTGAAAGTTGAAAGTTGAAAGTTGAAAGTTGAAAGTTGAAAAAATGCCAAACAAGTTAGCTACTTTTTGCTTAAACTAAACATCTAAACAACAACGAAACAAAAAAAGAATATGTTAATTTTAAATAAATTCAGGGCTTATATAGGTATATTATTGTGTATCATCGCAAGCTTTTCGCCTATTTTAAAAGTGCCAATAAAAGGAAATTGGAACTTGTATCAATCTGATGCTCGTTTGTTTATCATTACTTATGCAATACTTGCACTGGCTGTTCTTTTTCTTTTTATCAGAAAAGCGGGGGCATTCAGGTTTATTAGTTTTGTAATGGCAATCTGGTATGTTTTAGCTGTTGGAGCAGTTTATTTTACAGCCAATAATTACACGAAATATGGCTTTGCCAATAAATTAATTGGTAAGGTAGTTCATTTCCAATGGGGATGGATTGTGCTTTTGGTTGGTGTGATTTTTATGCTTTTCAGTACTAAACGCGGAGAAAAAATTACCGCACAAAATACTAGCCTTTAAACTGCGAGGTAAGTTTATTTACTTCATATCCTTTGGCCTTACAACGGGCCACAATTTCATCATGAGTTTTCTTCGGCATCGTTTGATTACGACTCATGATGAATAGAAACTTATGGTCGGGATGGCCAACAACCACATAGGAATAATCATTTGCCAATTCGATAATCCAATAATCTACCTTAATTGGCCAAACGAATTGTGCTTGCAATTCGCCATTATTTCCATCTTCTGATGGAAACATTTTTGAATTTCTGGAATAAATCTTTTCATCATTTGGCTTTTTATATGTCGTTAAAACATTATAAAAGCCATCTTTATTCAAAGTGTATTTCGTTGTTGTCTCACGACTGCCCTTATCGAAAATGGTTGGAATCGAATATAATGAATACCAGGTTCCTGAATATTTTTTCAAATCTAACTTATCCACCGGGGAGTTTTTTTCCATAGGTAAATAACTTAAAAGCATTAAAAGAATTGAGCAAATCGTTTTCATAACATCAGTAGGTTTGATGTTATTTACGGAATATGAATTAAATCGGTTTTGATAAATTAATCAGCACTAAAATAATCATCGGCATCATCTGCTAAAGGAATGTAAATGCGTTCCCATTCAGCACCGTCTACAATTTCCCAATTATGGCCAATGCCTTCTGTGTCGGCAGCGATTAAAACTATTCCTGGCTCAAGAATAAAAGTTTTTCCATTGGTTACCGTAAACTTTAACCTTCCTTTAATCGTAATCACGTATTGTCTGCGAGGGGCAGGATGTGAACTGTGTTGTAATAAAATATCAGTTTGAGCAAAGAAATAGTTGGCATTAATATGCTGCCTAATCGGAATGCTTCCCGTTTCGAAATCACATTTCCCATTCTCAATGTTGATCAGTTTAATGGCTTTTAAATAATTTTTGGTATCGGCTTGATCTGTTGAAATATTCATGTTAAAATTTTAATTCTGTTTGTCCTTTTTGGGCAATTTCGCGTTCATGTTTTAATAACCACTGCTTTCGCCATAAATCGCCAGCATAACCAACCAATTTTCCGTTGCTTCCAATTACCCGATGGCAAGGCACTACAATGGCTATATCATTTTTGCCATTTGCAGCAGCAATGGCTCTTATCGCTAACGGATGATGTGCGGAAAATTTAGCATAAGAAGTGGTTTCGCCATACGGAATAGTCAGTAAGTTTTGCCAAACCCGTTGCTGAAATTCTGTTCCTTTTTGTTTAATGGGAAAATCGAAATCTTTTAAATCGCCTTTAAAATAAGCAGTTAATTGATTAGCTACATTTTGGGTTAACTCATTTTCGCTTAATCCATCAATGTCTTTTTCCGAAAAAGTTACGGCATACACAAAATCATCCTCAACTAAGATGGTTATTATGCCAATTGGCGATTCGATGGTTGATGCGTATTTCATGAATTTGTTTTTTGCCACGGAAACACAAAGCTCACGGAATGAAATGAATTAATTTTCCGTGTATTCTGTGTTTTCCGTGGCTAATCTTTTTTGACTAATTTTTAAACAATGTTATAGTTTTTTGCAGCGGTAGCACGGAGCTCACGGAATGAAATGAATTAATTTTCCGTGTATTCTGTGTTTCCGTGGCAATCATAACAAAGGCTAAAGTCGAAACAATATTACAACAATCCAACAATTTACCCTCGCAATATTTACCAATAAAAGTATCTTTGCGGTTATGCAATTGGCCAAAGAGGTTAAGTATTTAATCCACAAGGAAGTACTGTTAGAGTGGCGTTCCAAATACACTATCAATGGAGTGTTGTTATACGTGGTTTCCACAATTTTTACCTGTTATCTTTCTTTTGTAAGTTTGGGCGATAAGCTTGCCTGGAATGCGCTGTTTTGGATCATTATTCTATTCGCATCTATTAATGGTGTATCTAAAAGCTTTCTTCAAGAAACTAAAGGACAGCAATTATACAGTTACGTTTTGGCTAGTCCGGCTGCAGTTTTAATATCGAAAACGGTTTACAATATCCTGCTGATGCTCGTGTTAACAACCATTGCACTTGGTTTTTATACATTGGTTTTTGATTCCTTTACACCGCCCGATTTACTGTTATATTATGTTGCAGTAATGCTGGGAAGCATCAGTTTTTCAACTGTCTTTACCATGGTTTCTGCAATTGCCAGTAAAGCTGGTAACGGAGGAATGTTAATGGCAATTTTAAGTTTTCCAATCATTATCCCGGTACTTATACTATTAATAAAATTAGCTAAAAATGCTGTTGATGGCTTGCCATGGGAGAATAGTTACGATGAGATAGCAATGTTGCTTGTAGTAAATGTACT
>SEDB01000118.1 GCA_004210715.1 Pedobacter sp. | reverse complement strand
TTTCGCCATCTCGGTTTGATATCCCAAATTTTCTGCCGTTCTTTTTACTGTAAAAAACGATATTTGGCTTAGTTTCATCAAAATATTTTGGGTTTAAGTAATGGTTCCCATACTTTACCCTGGTTTTATTTTGCAATGAAACAGATTTTGTTGCCACAAAAACATCAAGACTTTTAATATCATCAGGAAATTCTACAATCACAAACTGCGTTTGTACACCTAACACTTTCTTGCCTGCGTTGGCAATTTCGTTGTACAAATCCACATCGCCCAATTCTTTTATCTTTTTTTTATTTTCAAAGAGTTTGGTAACGTAAGCATCAAATTCTGCCATATTTTCTTTGGCATCTAAATGATTTTGGTTGATTTGGTCAAGCTGTTCTTTCCCACTTTTCTCGTCTTTTTCATTGAGTACATCAGTAAAAATGGCAAGTAATTCTTTCAAACTTTCACTTACTTTTTTATCGATAGCTAACATCGGTGTAGCACTCATCGCACTAGTATTCATCCTTAAATTCTTGTCGTTATAACCTTGATAGCCTATGATTTCGCTATACAAAAACATCGGTATTCTTAGCTGAACCATGTTTTCTTTTAAGCTTTCAATTTCAATGGTATAATTTTTATATTTTTCTGATTTAGCGGTTTTATCTATCGAAAACTTCTCAAAGTTAGTTGGGAATTTTAAACTGATTTCCGCTTGAATACTATCAATTCGTTTCAGCCCGATATCAACTTTTGCTATTTTTTTACCTCTAAAAAAGTAAGCTTTTTCGTTTGTTACCACACTGTTCTTAAATGGTTTAAACAAACTATCCTTTTTCTCTAAAACGTGGTTATCATCCGTAAGGCTAAACCTACTTTCGGAAGAAAAATGAGAGGTTAACTGCAATGTAAACGTAGATGTCTTCATGAGTTTTTTAATCAGTGCCGTGTCTTTTTTGAGTTGTATTTTAAGCCCATCATATTTCATTGCTATTAATTCGGCAATGTACTTTTTAGCTTCAATAGTTTGGGGTGTTTGCGATTGACTACAGGCACTATAAAAAAGCGTTACAAATAGTATATTTAGGATATGTTTGAGTTTCATTTAGGTTTTTAAAATATATTTATTCTTGTGATGTATTTAAAAACTCAGCTGGTGTATAAGTAACCCTCGCAAAATTTTTCATAATTAATTTCTTTTCAACAACTCTGCCACCTTCAAACTTCAGTATTTTATCTCTCCAGATTTCATTTTTACGGTAAAACTGATCATCAATTTTCAGAAATTGATGATTTTTTTCCTCGACATGATACGCATAACTGAGTTCTGAATTTACCCGAAGTTCGCCTTCTAAACATTTTTCTGTAAACCAAAGGTTAATTTGAAAAGTGTGCTCGGTATTATTCGTAAATTGATAATCGAGGTAGTTATAAAAAACGGTTGCACCACTGCCAAATGGTAAAACTCTGCCATCATCCGGAAAAGGATCAAACGAGTGGTGGTAGCGCTCCGTAACCGTTAGCGGGCTATGAATAACCAGCCAATGGATCAGGTTAGAAATTTGACAAATACCACCGCCAATTCCGGCTTTTGCCTCGCCAAAAGAAAGCTCCATCCCTAACAAATAACCTTTCTTTTTGGTAGGCAAGCCTACTAATTTGCAAAACGAAAATGTTTCGTCAGGTTTAATAATGATGCCGTTAATGTTTGCCGAAGCGATTTTTAAGTTAGTTATTTTATTGATTTGTAATTGTTCGTTGTTATCGCCCAGCTTTTTAAGTAATACAGACTGATGTTTTTTAATCCGAAAACCTAGTTTATTGTTAGTTTTAGTTTTTGCATATTTCTTTCCATCAAAAATCCATTCCAACCGTCTTTTTATCCGCCTTGTGCCAACAGCCAAAAAGTATAAATATGGGTGCCTCTGACTAAGTAATTTTCTCTTTTTCACGGGTTAGAACTTCGATTTAAAATATTCCGACATCTCGAAAATCCAATCTCCACCTTTGGCAAATAAAATAGAGACAGTACCTAAAATTAAGAGATAAGAGATTAATCTTGTGAAAAATAGCTGATATCGGTTTTTGATTTTTATGAATTTATAATTAATCAACATGAAAAATAATCCAGCAATTATGCCTGTTACAGTACCCATATAGAGGATAGTGAAATTCTCAAAGAAAGACAAAATAGCTAGCGTGATCTCAAAAAATTTAGAGCTCTTTTCGGTTAAGTCGCTTTTCGGGAAAAATATGAACCAACAAGTAATGCTAAAAATACAGCTGCAGAAAAGTAAAATTAAGCCTTTAAAAAAATATTTACCCATAAAGCTATACATAAATGTTAGCATGGCTATAGTAAGTGTCAAAAATGTAAATTTCATGTCGGAAACAAAGCTTGCCTCATTGTATTCGAATAGAAAAATACGTAAGCTAAGGGCTAGAATCACGACTCCGGCAATAAGAAAAGTTTTGTTGACGTTAATTTTCTGGTGCATTTTTTCTTCTGATTAAATAAAACCCCAAAGCTAAAATTGCTAAAGAAAAACCTCCAATCCAGTGGTAATTTAAGCCTGAGCTAGTCTTTTTTTTTATCGTTCCTTTTACATCTTTAGTTTTATAAAGCTTTTGTAAGGCTTCGTAATCATCTGCCTTAAAATCTGCCGGATCTGCAGTTTGTATCACCTGCAACTTTTTAGTTTTATCATCGAAGTAATAAACCGAATTTTTATCCTTAAAAAACTCGTGATACTTAACCTGAACCTGTGGTGTGTTTGGCATTTCGCCAGCACAAGAATTGATCACTTCTACAAAAGAACCTAAAGCGCTTAAAGTTTCGTAATCTGCCGTAATAGGGTAACTTTTTTCTCCATCAAATAAAGCGTTATTAAATAAATAGAACATACCAAGCTGTTTAACAATTTTGCTAGTTAGCTCTTTTTTATTCTCTAGATGAATACTGAACCGATCGCCGATAAAATGAATATACTTTTCATCTACCAAAGCTTTCGATAAATAGGCTTTGTAACTATAAACTCCAGGAAAAAATTTGGCATCAGCTGAGATTTTGGTGCTGATAATTTTATAATCGTTATCGGCTTCGAAATAATAAAAATCATCACCTTTAAACAATTTACCTTCAATGGCTTTTAATTTTGAAGCATCAGTTTTTATCTCGTAAGGTAGGCTAAAATTATCATCCCAGTCAGGATAGATTTTATTGCGAAAGCGCATGTAGCTCATTTTTCCATACATCGGAATTATAGGTATAGAGGCAGAATAGCTAAAGTATATATCTAGATCCTCACCAGTTAACGGATCTCTGCCTGATACCGAATGTCCTTCCCGCTTTTTAATCACCAAATCGTTCCACCACGTAGTAATTGGATTATCTATCAATTTTAGCTGGTTAAATTTTCGTTTAACATTCAAAGCTCTAAACTGAGGCGTGATATCGTCAAAACTGCCATCATTTCTAACAGAAAAAATATGTTGCTCGTCGGCAATAAAATCTTCGTTTTCTTTGGGATTACAAGCATAATAAACTAATTGCGATGGGTTTAAATTTGGGATAGTTTTTACAGTAGCCTTTTGGGTGTACAAATCAATATAGATTGAAAATACCTGTTTATCGCTTTTTACGTAAATGCCAGAACTGAAGCATTTAACGTTGGTAATATTTTGGGGTAATTGATCCAGAATTATTTTTTTTATATTTTTTCCCCATGCAATAATGTAGTTCCACTTTCCATCAATTAAAAACAAACGTCCGTTAATATGTTTTAGGTTGGAATTTGCTCCAAAAATCTTCGAATAGATGGCTGAATGATCTTCATGCTGACGTTCTTTTTCTAACTGATAAAAGCCATTTTTATCAGTAAACATAAAAGTGCTTTCATCTTCGCCAATGGCTTTATAAGTTGCTAGGTCTATGCCTTTTAACGGTTTATTCATTTGTTGAACATAGCTAAAACCGTTCGGGTCTTTTTCTGTAAACTGATAAAATATGCCATGCTCATTTTTTATAATGGCATGTTGTGTGGAAGTATGATAATGATAGCATTCGCTAGCTTGTAGCGATTGATGAATAAGTAAAACCAAAAAAAGAAAGATAAATTTTTTCATTTGAATATTAAGATAGCGCTTATTTGACAATCCAAATCGTCATTCTGTTATTCGTGTTTATCTGGCCCACATTTGGGTAGTTAGACTTATTATTTGATCATTAACATTTTGAAACTGAAATTAAGATGTTGATAAACCATAAGTTAAAAGGATTAATACAATTACTATTTCCTATTGGAAATAGCAAACGATTTCGGGTTTTTTTTGAAGAATTTTGCCGTTTCGAAGACCAAGTAAATTACCCATACGAAAAGAATGATTGAACCGATAAATAAAGCCGGATTATCTTCCAGGCCTTTACTATTAAATTGGCATTTACAGCATATTCGATTTGCGAAAAGTGAAGCTCTTTTTCGTCATTGCGAGGCACGAAGCAATCTTACAACGTTAGAAAGGCAAGAGCATTCGCTTTAGGATTGCTTCGTGCCTCGCAATAACGATTTTTTCTATTGCACAAACTTTCGCCTTAAACCCGAATGCGCCAAATAGCCCGAAGCGAGGTACAGCCTGTCCCGGTTTCTCGGGAAGCGAGGACATAGGCAATAGCGGGACTAAATTTCTCAAAAGCAACGAAGCGTTCATTTTCAAATCAATGTCCAAATTTTCTAAAAGCCTCAATCATAATGGCGCTTAGGTCGGTATCTTTAAAAAGCGCAACAGGTATTTTATACTTTTTGGTGATGGTTTCGCTAGGCATATCTTCCTTCATGGTATTGATGTCGGTTCGCTCGTAAATGCCTTTTAACAAATCATAATTTTGCTCGGTTTGTCCACCGGCTCCCATGTTAAAAGTGGTAATGTAGGTTAAAACCAATTCTTCGTTTATGTATTTGTAGGTGCCTTCTAAACTCCCGTTCGGACCAGTTGCCTGTCTGGTAAGCACCAATTTTCCGCTATCGATACTCACTTCTTCATAATCGTAATTTCTAAAACCATCTTCGCGGTATTTTGCATCGAAAGCCATGTAAGAAATTGCATTAACGCTATAAGCATCGCCTTGTTTAAGCAACACCAAAGTAGGGCGAAGCGCAGTCGTATCGGTAGTTTTAATAAGTACTATTACCTTATCTTCCACGCCATCATTGTTTAAATCGCCATCTGCCTCCATATCAATTTCGTAATTTTCAGGAATTAAATGAGCTATTTTGTAAGCCATATTGGGGAACGAAGGCAAAGGCGTTTCCAATTTATTTGTGTTTACAGTATCTGGCTGATGCACTATCGTATCGGTTGATTTTTCTTTTGGTTTTTCTTCATTTCGGCAGGCGGAAAACGAGACTAAACCCATTCCTAAAATTATAATAACCTTTATTGGTGCTTTCATAGTTTATCAATAATTAAATGATGTTTTTTCTTTGAAAACATGTGTGGTTTCTACTGTGTCTTTCTCAAAAAGATACATTACGGTAATGCTGGTATAGGTTTCGTTAATTAACTTGGCATTTTTAGCATCTCTAATCTCCAACGTTTTTAGCTCTAGAGATTTGGTCATATTTTTCTGATTATTTACGTCCTTAACTTCGATCCAGGTGGTATCGTTTGTGAAAATCTCATCCCCATCTTCGAGTTTGATTTTATCAAACAGCAAACCATCTTTTACAACCTGCAAACGTGGTCTGCCCATTACACCGTAACTCACAGTTTGTACACGAATGTTATTTGCAAGATTGAAATGATTTAATCTACCACTACCAGAACCTGCAAGTAGAATGCCGAAAAATGGTATCGCCATTGGCAAAATGGTTAAAATTAGGCCTACAACGAGCAACCAAAAATATATTTTCATACCTATTTTTTTCCAGAAAATGACGATGATAATAGGTGTAACCAAAAGCCAAAGCCAAAAGATTGCCCTATCGCTCCAGTAACCTGTAAAACTCATTTCCCAAGCGCTATAAATTACAACATTAAGCACCATTAAGGCAGAAATGAAGAGGTACGCTGAGATTAAGATTCGCTTTTTGTTTTCCATGTTTTATTCAAGTTATCGTCTTTGCTAGGAACGAAGCAATCTTATAGTAAATAGTTGTAGGATTGCTTCGTGCCTCGCAATGAGGTCTTGGTTAGTTTATAGCTTTTCTCATATTATTTCTCCCAAAATCCATCATAGTTTAAATCTGCGAAATGGGATTTTTTGCCTTCACTTTTTCTATATATTTTAGCTTGTCTACGGCTGTTTCCGCTCCAAATGGATGTGGTTAAGTTATTCCCATCAACAATAGCTTTATAAATCAAAGTATCTTTTTTACCCTGCCGAAATTTTGCCAAATCACGTTCGGCGATAGGCATTTGGTGTTCGTAAAATGCTGTAAATGTTATTATACAAAGTTGCTGGTGATGAAGTTGATATCCAAAACATTACCGGATGAGGAAAAAGAAGATTTATACTTGAAATATTATTAACTGAAATATTTTTGAATGATGTGGAAGCGTAAAACACAGTAAAATTCTAGATAAACTTACCGAAGTTTTACACTTCCTTTTTCATCAATTAAGAGACGTTACATTCTAAAACCAACAGCTATATAAACCAAAACTAAAACTTTTGTGTGCACCAATACTCCGCATTGGTAAAGGATTTTTTGATTTATAGCACTAAAGTAAATAAAGGCAATTAGCAATTTTAAGCTACTTATTATTCGCTGACATTAAACAATTATTTGTCAACTGTTGCTGATTATTCGATTTCTACACTTGAATTAATAGTAGAAGAACTGATCTGAGTTTGGAATTTTTATCTCATTTTTGCCAGGTGTAAACCCATCCATTTTCGGAACAGATTTGAATGGATATTTGAAGTTTTTTTCTGTAGCAGGATATAATTGAACAGAATCTTCACAATCTTCATTATCATAATTAACATGAATCTGTTTTGTCGAAAAATTTATATCGTAGGTGTGATGAAAGCCGCAATTATAGTCATCGTTATATGTTGATCCAATCAAAAACCAGTCATTATTTTGGTAGCGATAAATGTTTTTGTGCTTACTGGTGTGCCTGGTATTGTGCCAAAAGGTTTGCTGAATGATGATGGTATTATTTTTTACAACGATCGATAAATCAATGCCATTATCAGTACAAAAGCCGCAATCTTCACTGTTCCACAATACTGATGTGTTTTTTTTCCAAAGTTTTAATTTGCCACCTATAATTTTGCAGATGTATAGCTCTCGTGAATAACCCGTTCTATCGATTTTTTTATTGGTGTTAAAAGCCATTATCACTTCATCAATGCCATCTTTATCTAAATCTCCTCTGGTTTCAAAAACCTTGGTTCTGCCAGCAGGCGAAACAAAATCAGGAAGTGTTTGAGCTGTAGTTTTTATCGAAATAAATAGTAATAAAATAAAGATTTTTTTCATTTCATGATGCTTTTATATGCGTTATGCTTTGTTTGATCATTACTCGCTAAAAAGAAAAATACCCAGCCCCATTGGTTATTTAAGCGATCAACAAGCAGTGAATTGCTTTCGCTTAAAGCCAGCTGAAATTGGTTGTTTTTAATGTCGCCGTAAATAAATGG
>SEDB01000590.1 GCA_004210715.1 Pedobacter sp. | reverse complement strand
AAAGTCCGGGCGGCAAACTCCTTTCCAGTTCCGCTTTCTCCCTGAATAATCACCGACATATCCGTTGGTGCCACCAAGGCAATGTGTTCATATAATTTATCAGCGATAGCACTTTTACCTTTAATAAAATCAGAATCGGTTGCCTCGAGTTTGATCTCTTTCGAATCTTTTTTAGTTAATGAGTTTTTAATCACCATTAAAAGTTCATCAGGGTTAACAGGTTTGGTGATGTAATCAAAAGCACCCATTTGCATGGATTTTACCGCTGTTCGCACATCGTTAAAGCTGGTCATGATGATGATGGGAATGGAAAGGCTGAGATTTCGAACGTGAGTAATCACTTCAAAACCAATTCCATCAGGCAGGCGATAATCAATTAAAAGCAGATCGAACGTTTCGTTTTCGATCAATTTAAATGATTGTTTAATATGAGTTACGAGTGTAATCTCATGGTTGTTTTTTGTTAAAAAACCTTCAAGTAATTGAGCAAATGTTGTATCGTCTTCTAAAATCAGGATCTTAGCCATACAACAAAAATAAGAAAAGCCAGTTAAAAACTGGCCTTTCTTGTACTAGGTAGATGTAATATTTGGGATTATTCAACAGGTTTACCGTCTTTGTCAATTTTCACAGAACCTGTTTCTGCTTCTTTTTTAACATTGATTAGGTAATATTCCTTTGCGCCTTCTTTAACTGACCAAGCTTCAGTTGCTGTCCAACCTTTATAAGCATCAGATTTTAATGCGGTTGTAACTGGCTCAGGTAATTCTTCCAATTTTACTGGAGTTTTTACTGCGCTATCTTGAACTGCAACAATTGCAGCATTTTTTATTGTGTTTACTTCACTCGCTTGTACTGCTGAGAATCCTGCAAATGCTAAGAACGCAGCTGATAAAATTAACTTTTTCATGGTATTTTATTTTAATGTGATGAAATTGCCGAAACAATTTCGTGGTTCTAGTTTAATTATGCGCAGCCCGAAAGCTGCGCTTGTGTTGATTATGCCTTTGGCAGGCAGTTATTATTGAACTGGTTTACCGTCTTTATCGATTTTTACAGAACCAGTTTCTGCTTCTTTTTTAACGTTGATTAAATAATACTCAACTGTACCTTCTTTTACTGCCCATGCTTCAGTTGCTGTCCAACCTTTATAAGCGTCAGATTTTAGAGCTGTTGTTACTGGCTCAGGTAATTCTTCCAATTTTACTGGAGTTTTAACTGCGCTATCTTGAACTGCAACAATTGCAGTAGTTTTGAAATCTTTTACTTCACTTGCTTGTACTGCTGAGAATCCTGCGAACGCTAAAAATGTAGCTGATAAAATGAACTTTTTCATAGTATATGATTTTTAAAATTTAATATGTGTAACAATACTTGCTAATGTTTCATAATAATGCCAAAGCTGGCACAAATA
>SEDB01000589.1 GCA_004210715.1 Pedobacter sp. | reverse complement strand
TGGAAAAACAAACGTTCCAAATGGATTAGCGCCGGTTAACTTAATTCATCAAACTGATGCGGTTGGCATTGCTGTTAAAATTATACAAGAGCAAGCTTTTAGAAGAATTTACAACGCTTCTTCTCCTGATCATCCTACTAAAAAAGAATTTTACACGGCAGCGGCTAAAGTCTCTGGACTGATAGAACCGATTTTTCTCGAAGAAAAAAAAGATTGGAAGATCGTTGAAAGCTTGAATGTTCCTGAGTTTTTAAAATATAATTTCCAGGTTGAAATTTAGTTATCTGCTTTTTGGCTCTTAATTCGCTTTGTATCAGGTTTTTAACCAAGTCCTTTTTTGTGGCCTGTAATTTCATGATCTTTTCTTCAATCGTATCTGGACAAATCAACCTCACGGCCATCACATTTTTATGCTGACCAATCCGGTAAGCACGATCAATGGCCTGATTTTCAACCGCAGGATTCCACCAGGGATCTACCAGATAAACATAATCAGCCTGGGTTAAATTCAGCCCTGTTCCACCTGCTTTCAAACTGATTAGAAAAACAGGAATATCCTTGTTTTGCTGAAAAGAACCAACCACCTCTTCCCTGTTTTTTGTTTGACCTGTTAAATATTCATAACGAATATTTCTTTTTTCCAGTTGCTTTTTAATCAGATCGAGCATGGTCACAAACTGTGAAAACACCAAAATCTTATGATTGGAGGCCTTGCTTTCAATCTGTTCGAGCAAGACCTCAATCTTAGAAGAAGCTTGCAGATAAGATTTCCCATCGGCCAGTAAAGCAGCGGAATTGCATATTTGCCGAAGCTGGGTAATGCTTTTCAAAACATGCATCGAGCTTTTCGGCAGTTCATCTTCAGATTTATTTAAAATGAAATCCTGAATCTCCTTTTTATTGGCCTCATATACCTCCCGCTGTTCCGCCCCCATTTCGCAATAAAGAACAATTTCTGTTTTATCGGGAAGCTCTTTTGCCACCTGTTCTTTGGTTCTCCGAAGAATAAAAGGTTTGATTTTCGATTGAAGTTCTTTTGATCTTTTTTTATCCTTAAACTGATCAATGGGTGTAGAATACAAATCGGCAAACTGCTGTTTACTGCCAAATAAACCAGGACAGGCAAACGATAACTGTCCATAAAGATCGAAGGTGCTATTCTCAATTGGTGTTCCCGTCATGACCACCTTGTTACGTGATTTCAGCATACGAACGGCCTTGTATCGCTGTGATTCCGGATTTTTGATGTTTTGAGATTCATCTAAAAAGATATAGTTAAACCGGTAGTCCTTTAAAAAACGAATATCTGAAAGCAATGTTCCGTAAGAAGTTAAAACGACCTCATACTGATCAAAACTTTCGGAGGTTTTGCTTCGCTCATTGCCGTAAATAATTTTCACTTCAATAGACGGTGCAAATTTCTCGATTTCGGTTCTCCAGTTAAAAATAAGCGATGCAGGAACTACTACTAAATTGGTGTTAAAGGCTACTTTTTCGCGCTGAGAAAGAATAAAAGCCAGAATTTGTATGGTTTTACCGAGTCCCATAACTTTAGTTTCAA
This sequence comes from Pedobacter sp., assembly GCA_004210715.1. Taxonomy (GTDB): domain Bacteria; phylum Bacteroidota; class Bacteroidia; order Sphingobacteriales; family Sphingobacteriaceae; genus Pedobacter. Next base: position 696 of record SEDB01000589.1, on the reverse strand, counting down.
ACCAATCAGTTCCACTCAACACCTCAATATTGATATTGGCCTTATGTTGATTCAGCTTATTGTTTTTGAGCTGGTTGAAGCCCAAAATATGAATTCCCTTATTTCTCCAGGTCTCAAAGGCATCTAAAAACCAGGCCTCTTCCAAAAAACGTTTTCGATGCAGGTAATAAGAATCATTGGTTTCCTGATCATAAAAAAATGGATGCTGTTTGAGCACATTTCCAATAAACTGCAACTCTGCATTTTCGTCCCGGTAAATGGTAAATACATTCCCCAGTTTGTCCTGCGCCTGAATTTGCTTTTTAGATAGCACCGGAATTTCCTGATTTCCATACCGCATTACCGGGGTGATCAATATGAAATCCTCAGATTCTGAGAGGTAAATTAATTGCTCATTCTCCAGGTCAAAACCTTTTTCTTCAATTTGGCTTTTTGTCGCTGGCTTGAGGTAAGAATAATCAACATGAATGCTGCCTTCCAGTTGAATTAAAATCGCCTTCTGAAACTCAGGATATTTCGACTGATGTAAAATTAACCGGTTGCTCTGTTTCTTAAAAAACCCGATAACCCGCAGCAGATCCAAGCGGGCAATAAAATAAAGTTGATCTTTAAGTTGAATAAAATATTGATGAACCAAGACCAATTGATCAAGCGCATAAGATTTCCCTTCAATAATTAATCTACCTGTAATCTCAT
>SEDB01000588.1 GCA_004210715.1 Pedobacter sp. | reverse complement strand
AACATTTTCAGTCGGTGTCTAATACATTTTTAGCTTAGCTAAATTAAGTGATTACTTAATTTCAACTACTGCTCCAGCTTCTTCTAATTGTTTTTTAAGAGCTTCTGCTTCGTCTTTAGCAACACCAGCTTTTAATTCTTTTGGTGCACCGTCAACTAAGTCTTTAGCTTCTTTCAAACCTAAACCAGTTAAGTCTTTAACAAGTTTTACAACTGCTAATTTCTGACCACCAGCTTCTTTTAAGATTACATCAAAAGATGTTTTTTCTGCAGCAGCAGCAGGTGCATCACCACCAGCAGCAGGACCAGCAACTACAGCAGCAGCTGCAGGCTCAATACCATACTCATCTTTTAAGATTTGAGCTAATTCATTAACTTCTTTTACTGTTAAGTTTACCAATTGCTCAGCAAACGCTTTTAAATCTGCCATTTTATTAAGATTTTAAAAATTTACGTGTGTAATAATTTTGTTTAATTTGCGAACTTAAGGTGTTCGTTAACCTTCTCTTTCTTGAAGAGTTTTAACAATTCCTGCAATTTTGCTACCGCCTGATTGAAGCGCAGATAGAACATTTTTAGCTGGTGACTGTAATAATCCAATGATATCGCCAATAAGCTCTTCTCTTGATTTCAAGCTTACTAAGTTATTCAATTGGTCATCGCCAACATATACTGATGAATCTATGTACGCCGCTTTAAGCAATGGCTTATCAGATGTTCTTCTCAAAGTTTTAATCAACTTAGCCGGAGCATTTGCTGTTTTTGAGAATAATAATGATGATGAACCTTTAAGCGCTTCGTATATCTCAGAAGCATCGCCATCCAAACCTTCAATCGCTTTGCGAATTAAAGAATTTTTAGCAACCTTCATAATGATATCACCTTCGAAACATTTGCGGCGGATGTTATTAATCTGCTCAACAGAAAGGCTAGATGTATCAGCAATATAAAAATTGCCATACTCTTGCATTTGTCCTTGTAGTTCTAAAACTACTTCGTTTTTTTCTTCTCTGTTCATGATTAAATCCCCGCTACTGATTTAGTTTCGATTGCAATCCCAGGACTCATTGTAGAAGACACGTGAATGCTTTTAAAATAAGTTCCTTTTGCAGCAGATGGTTTTAATTTTGAAATAACAGAGATAATCTCCATCGCATTCTCATAAATTTTTTCTGCTGGGAATGATACTTTTCCTATCGAGGCGTGTATGATACCCGTTTTGTCTACTTTAAAATCGATCTTACCTGCTTTAACCTCAGTTACAGCTTTACCAACTTCGTTAGTTACTGTACCTGATTTTGGGTTAGGCATTAAGTTCCTTGGACCTAAAACACGGCCCAATTTACCTACCTTAGCCATACAAGCTGGTGTAGTGATAATAATGTCTACATCGGTCCAACCACCTTCAATTTTAGCAACATA
>SEDB01000587.1 GCA_004210715.1 Pedobacter sp. | reverse complement strand
ATATTGAAAACCATTCGGTAACCATCAGCCAATTTCTGTATCACCTTCATCAAATCCTGCATGCCCAATGTTCCGAAATCAAACCCTGTCGATGGTTGCTCATAAGCCTCATCAATTTCTACCACATTTAAGCTGCGTAAATTTTTGCGGTAACTTTCAATCGCTGTGTTTACCATTACTCTTCTAATCCAGCCCTCAAAAGAACCATCTCCACGGTACTCCTTAATTTTTTGGAAAATCTTGATGTATCCCATTTGTAATACATCCTCGGCCTCCATCCTATCTTTTGCGTAGCGCATACAAACAGCCAGCATTTTCGAAGCGGTTTGCTTATAAAGCATCTCCTGCATCTTCCGGTCGCCAGCTTTGCAGCCCTCCATCAAATCGTTTATCGTATAGCTTCGCGTCAATTTCATTGTGTGTTTGTGTATAGAAGATGGCAGATTACAAACAATGGTTGCATGAGGTAGTAGAAATAGTTAAATAAAAGTTAAAATTAATTTTTATGACCTGATTATCAGAAAGTTAATATTTTTAAAATTTTAAGAAAGATATAGATTTTTGATATGGAAAGCAATGGCAGTAGCTTTTTTGAAGCGTTAGTCCCGCTATTCGTTTCAATCTTTTTTTAAACTTCTGTCATGCTGAGGCACGAAGCATCTGTTCCATTGGCTGCAGATGCTTCGTGCCTCAGCATGACAGGAAATTCAAGGTTCCTGCAAACAAAAAGGATTTCCACTCTTATCGGGTTTAGAAATACGAGGAAGTGCTTAACACAAAACATCAAAGCGCAAAATTTTGGCTATAGCCTATAAAATCTTTCAAACTCGGTTGGCTAAAGCCAACGGCAAAGAATAGTCTCTCATGTCAATCTAGACCTTTTTATTATCAAAAATTAAAACATTTGTAATTCGGAAAATTCAAACAAAAACCTATCATAATTCCCTATCATCTTAACTCAAGCGCAACGAACTGCAATATTTTTTATACAGCTTTACATTTCATTGCCGTCTGCTTCAGCTGACGGTCTTCAAAATGCAATTAAGCTTAGCTTTTACCTTTCCGCTTTCTTAACCTTAAACAGTCTAAAATCCTGTTTGTATGTCAAGAAAAATGAATGGTTAAACTGCAATTGTTTATCAGTATTGTCTAAATCAATATGCGTAGTTATCCGTGTAAACCTGTTTAATGTTTGTACCTATTTCCTTATGTAATTTCAATCCAGCAGCACCATTTAAAACCGTACTAATCGGAATTTCTTTTAACACATCAATTTGGCCACCTTGATGAAAAGCCAAAAACTGCGCAGGAATGCTAAATTTCCAACCATTATTTTCAGTAATAGTGGTTTCTGTAGATAAACCACCAACTATTTCTTCTTTTGCAGCATCACCTTTTTCAATCATTTTCTGCCAGGCAATCCAGGCATCTAAATTAAATCTTTTGCGCTCAACCAATAACTGTGTGCCATATTCAATTGGATTGGTTAGTGTTCTTTCAAAATTATAAAGTGGTTCAATGTATTTATGTTGAATGCCGCCTTCTAAACTGCCAAAAATTAAGGTTAGATTTCTTTTATGATATTTTAGGTTAAATAGTGGTTTAGCATCAGTTATGCCATTTCTACCAAAATCCTTGCGAATAAAAGCACCTGCCGTTATCGCCAAATTCGGATGCGCATAATAAACGATTTGAGGTTGAAGCTGCGTTCCGTACAAAGTATAACCATCATGAAAATCGTTAGTGTACTCGTAATTACGAACGAAGTTTAGGTTGTAGAAATTAAAATGAACTTCGTTAGTTAAGCTGCTATCTGGCCTGATTCTATTCTCAAGAGTAGATTGATTGAACTGTGCCGAAGCGAGATAAGAAGTAAAAAGAAAAGATATAAAGAGTAAGGTCTTTTGCAGACCTGTATTTGTAAACATGTGTTTGGATTTTATCTTCCAAATTTAGGATAGTTTTTCGGTAAAGTATAAAGTAGCGAGGATCAACTATCAACAGAAATCTACAAGTTTACGAAAGATTAACAATGTGGTTGACGCGATTGCTTTTAGCTTTGGCCTTTCAGCATTATCCAAGCTTACTTTCTCAACCGATAGTTTTTATACAATTTAACTGCAATCATAATTGCCATGGCAATACCCATTATGCCAATTAAACCATAAATCCAGTTTAATGCATTTTTCAGAATTACCACAAAAACAATAGCAATCATAAAAATAGTAGCCAGCTCACGCCACAATCGTAATTGAAAGCTTGTCATTTTGAATTGACCGTTTTTAAGCTGTTTAACGATATTTTGGCAAATGAAATGGTAAATTAACAATCCGACTACGAAACCAAGTTTAACATGCATCCAATCTGCTTGTAGCAAACCAGGGTGCAAATTAAGCATAGAAACGCCAGCCAATAAAGAAATAATCATCGCAGGAGTGGCAATGATTTTCCATAATGTTGCCTCCATTTTTGTAAACTGTTTTATCAGAATACTCTTTTCCGGCTCCGGCTTTTCGTTGGCTTCTGTATGGTAAATAAAAAGGCTTAAAATATAAAATAACCCCGCCATCCAACTAATTACAAATACGA
>SEDB01000003.1 GCA_004210715.1 Pedobacter sp. | reverse complement strand
AATAAGAATATTATTATTTCGGATAAAGCGATTAAATTGGATGTTATTCTTGAACAAAGCATCACACAATTAGCAGAAGTAACCATTAAACCCGATCCTAACCGAGCACATTATATTGCAATGTTTAGAGACTTTTTTATTGGCACTACGCCAAATGCTCAAACTTGTAAAATCATCAATCCAAATGTTTTAATAATCGATTATGAGAAAGACGATCGAAAATTAACGGTAAAAACAAATGATTTATTGATTATCGAAAATCAAGCGCTTGGTTACAGAATTAAATATTTGGTAAAACTATTTGAGTGGGATAGCAAAACGGGCATTATTTATTACGAAGGTTATCCATATTATGAAGATCTAAAAGGATCACAACGAAAACAACGGATCTGGTCAAAAAAACGCCTGGAGGCTTATTCCGGTTCTCCACAGCATTTTTTTAAATCACTTTTTCAAAATAAGGTTACCGAAGAAGGTTTCGTGATCAATAAAGTAATAACCCAGCTAAACCCAGATCGACCATCGGACAGTGTGATTAATGCGAATTTAAAGCGGTTGAGGCAGAAACAAATGAGCCTAAACGGTAAAATTACAATTGGTGGAAGTCAAGATGATTCATTGAATTTTTGGGTTAGGAAAAAGAACTTAAATAAAGGAATATCCATTTTAAATCGTAAGGAAGTATTAACAGATACTTTGGTAAAATACTTTAATCAAAATATCAAGGCGGTTAATTTTACTGACAAACTTTATGTGATTTACAAAAAAGAAATGGAAGATCCGCTCTTCTTAAATCGCCTTGGCCAGTCCATATCTCGTCCACTAGACATGCCAAATTATCAAATCTCAACCATTGATCTTCAGGTTGCACCAATATATTTTTATGAAAATGGTGGTATATACAACCCTAGATCGATGTTGTTTTCGGGATATTGGGCATGGGAAAAAATCGCTGATAGCGTTCCAATGGATTACACTCCGAAAGAATCTCCATAAGTATAGCGTTAAATTTGTTAAAAAAACTTTCTTGCATTCATAATATTACACCTTTTGGCTACATTCGCTTTCATGATTAAAAGCCTTTTGGCGTCACTGGTTTTCCTTATTATTGGAACTCATGTAATTGCTCAAAATACATTTACAATAAGTGGAGTTGTTAGAGATAATAAAGATGGTTTGCCTGGTGCAAGTATTTATTTAAGTGGTTACAAAATTGCCACAGTTGCTGATAATGATGGTAAATTTAAACTGCCAAACCTAAAGCCTGGCAGTTATGATTTGCTCGTTCAGATTGTAGGTTATCTTCCCTACTCCAAAAGTGTTATTATTTCTGATAAATCAGTAGTGGTTGATTTGGTATTGAAGGAAAATGTTGCTCAATTAGACGAGGTTGTGGTTCGGGCAGATCCAAACCGGCAGAAGTACATCAATCAGTTTAAAGAGTTTTTTATTGGCAAATCGCCAAATTCCCTTCAATGCAAAATTCTAAATCCTCAGGTACTCAATGTCGATTTTGACATCACAAAGAGTACATTAACCGTTTCTACAACCGAGTTTTTAGTAGTCGAAAATAAAGCACTGGGTTACCGTTTGAAATATATGCTGGATCATTTTGAGTACAACTCGAGAACGCACATTATTTTTTATTCCGGCCATCCGTTTTTCGAAGAATTGAAAGCTTCAGCAGCTAAAAAGAAAAAATATATCGCTGCCCGGGAAATTGCTTACTATGGATCATCACAACATTTTTTCAGATCACTTTATGCGGGTAAAAGCAAAGAAGAAGGATTTATCATTAACAAAATGCTCAAAATCCCCAATCCAAATCGTTATCCTGAATATGTAATCAACACCAACTTAGAAAAGATAAGAACACTGCCAGAGAAAACAGGGGTAAGAAAAACTGCGGGGAAAATTGATACTGCTTTATTGAATTTTTGGACCAAACAAAAGGAGATGCCCCGAACAATTGACAGGTTTTCACGGGGTGATGTATTGCCAGATACCTTGGTGCATGATTATAATGAAAACATGAAATACCTGAGTTATACAGATGCGCTCATCATTCAATATACGAAGGAAAAAGAATCATTAGCATACTCAAAAACTGGCTTCTGGATTTTTAGACCACTGGATGTTCCGGAAAATCAAATTTCTGTGGCGAATTTAACTGGTATTGGTGTTCGTTTTTATGAAAATGGTGGTATTCACGATTCAAGATCACTTCTTTATGAAGGCTTTTGGGCTTATGAAAAAGTTGCAGATATGGTACCGATGGATTATGTTCCTCTTCCACAAAAAATTACGCCCTGATTTTTTCCACAACCATCGTTAATTACTAAGAATATTAGTAATTTTAATCTATGATTGGCGAGGAAGATAAATCTTATTTTAAAGGAAGAGGTGCTCAAATTAATCCACATAATAAATTTGCGAAAGATGTTTATGTTAAAGAATTTGATGAAGGCATTGATGATTGGGAAGAAAGCGATCGCAAAACGTCTTTCATTCTGGAAAACTCAAAAACTATTGTCAATAAAGTTGACAGCCCAGATGTGGGCATGGCTTATTCATTGAATCCCTACCAAGGTTGTGAACATGGTTGTACCTATTGCTATGCCCGAAATTCGCACCAATATTGGGGATACAGTGCAGGAATAGAATTTGAAAGAAAAATCATCGTAAAAAAAGATGCACCCGCTCTCTTCAAAAAATTTCTGGAGAAAAAAGGATGGGATGCCTCTACCATTTCATTATCTGGCAATACCGATTGTTATCAACCCGCCGAAAGGAAGTATAAGTTAACTCGTCAGCTTTTAGAAATTGCCTTGGCATATAAACAGCCGATTGGAATGATTACCAAAAACTCGCTCATTCTTCGCGACAAGGATATTTTGCAGGAAATGGCAAAATTAAATCTCTGCATGGTCTATGTTTCCATCAACAGTTTAAATGAAGATCTGCGCCAGGTAATGGAACCTAGAACAACAACGGCAAAACAGCGATTAAAGGTAGTGGAGGAATTGAGCAAAGCAGGGATACCTATTGGTGTGATGGTTGCTCCACTGGTACCCGGATTGAGTGATCACGAAATTCCAAAAATTTTAAAAGCGGTTTCCAACGCAGGTGCGATTCAGGCTGGCTATACTGTAGTCAGATTAAATGGTGCCATTGGACAAATTTTTGAAGATTGGTTAAGGAAAAATTTCCCTGACCGGTTTGATAAGGTTTGGCACATGATTCAAAGTTGTCATGGTGGGAATGTAAACGACAGCAGATTTGGAGACAGGATGCGTGGAGACGGTCATATTTCTAAAATGATTAGAGATAATTTCAGACTACATTGCAAACTAAATGGCTTAAATATAAAAAGCATTGTGCTGGATCATTCGTTGTTCAAAGTACCAAATGACCAAATGTCACTGTTTTAAATTTGGGTATTTAGTTAATAAAACATAGTTTTAAAACATGAATATTGCACTCGTTACCTATCTTGATCAAGGAAAATACGATTCTACTACTGTTGAAAGTGAAGATGATAAACTCTTTAATTTCTTAAAAAAAAAAGAATTAAATATTGAAAAAGTAATTTGGAATGATCCAGAAGTTAATTGGGAACACTTTCAAGTGGCTATTTTGAAATCTCCCTGGGATTATTTTGATTTAATAGAAGAGTTCCATGAATGGTTAAATCTTCTAGAAGATAAAAAAGTTAAACTGTTTAATCCTATCGACATTGTTCGATGGAACACTGATAAACACTATTTAAAAGAGATTGAGGATGCAGGACTCCCTATTATGGAAAGCTTTTTTATTAATAGAAATGAAAAGGTTAACCTTAATGATTTCTTCGATAAATTTAGTACCGATAAACTTATCGTAAAACCTTGTGTAAGTGGCGGGGCAAAAAACACCTTCAAAGTTACCGTTGAAAACGTAATTGATGTAAATGAACAATTGAATTTACTTCTGGAAGAGGAAGATTTCATTATTCAACCATTTTTACCCGAGATTTTAGAAATTGGAGAATGGTCGTTTTTATTCTTCAACGGCGTTTACAGCCATTCGTTAATTAAGAAGGCAAAACCAGGCGATTTCAGGGTTCAACCTGCTCATGGAGGCTCGGTAATTCCACAGATTCCAGATCAGGAATTGATAGAAACCGCAGCTAAATATGTAAATCAATTTGCAAAAAAATGCCTCTATGCAAGAGTTGATGGAACTTTTGTTAACGGAAAGTTCCTATTGATGGAACTGGAACTTATAGAACCATTTTTATTCCTCAATACTGATGCACAAAATTATGAACGTTATTACAAGGCATTGCTCCAATTAATTTAATAAACTGAGTTAGATCCTTAAACTCCTTCATTGAATTGTAGGTTAAGCCCAAACTATAACAAATTTTTCACTGGATAATAATTGAACTTAGGCTAGTAGCTAATTTCCTTAAGACTGATAAAGCCACTGCTTAACAAAGATTGGAAAATTGTTAAGCAGTGGCTAAAAACAGCATGTTATTTCGTAGCAAATACTTGCGTCCAAAAAGCACCTGATTTGGCTGCTCCCATCTCTTTATAATTTGCATTCATCATATTTTTGCAGTGGCCTTCGCTTTTAAGCCAATCGTTAAAAACCTGGTTTTCGCTTGTTTGTCCTTGAGCTACATTTTCGCCAACAGCCTTCCATACATAGCCAGTAGCCGTTAAACGGTTTCCAACGCCCGTACCGTCGGCAGATTCATGCTGCATTTTGTTGATAAATGCCATGTACTTGCTATGGCTAATCGCTGCAGAAGCTAAATTGGTATTCCAACTAAGCACAGCAACCGGTGGCATTGCCGTGGTTCCGCAGTTACAGCCAGCCAAACGTATATCATTTACAAGTTTCAAGAGTAATTCGTTATTGATATTAGTTACTGAGGATGTTTCAATTTTAGAGGTGGTTTCTGCAATGGAAGAGTCAGTTCCTTTTTTACAGGAGGTAGCTAAGCAAACTATTGCTAAGCCAATCATTGGGACGATTAATTTCATTATATAGGTTTGTTTTGTTATCGAAAGATACAGTGAAATTCAATAATAAAAAATTTATCAAATTACTTTTTTCGCCTTCAAACCTATTTAAAGCAACTTTTTAATTATTTGTAAACCTACAATTACAACATATAACCTAAAGTGTATAACAAAAAAAACTCCCGATTTTCATCGGGAGTTTCCTTATCATTTGCTTGAAGAATCTTCTTCTTTTTTTGGCTCTTCTTTTTTCTTTTCGCCTTTTTTGTGATTTACCGAAATCAACTCTGTTTCTTTATCGTAATCAATTTCTAAAACATCGCCTTCAGTTAATTCTCCCTTAAGGATTTCTTCAGCGATTGGATCTTCTAAATATTTTTGAATAGCTCGTTTTAACGGACGGGCACCAAAATTACTATCAAATCCTTTGTCTGCTATGTAATCTTTCGCATTTTCAGTTAAAGCGATTTCATAACCTAAAGTATGAACACGACCGAATAAGGCTTTCAATTCTATATCGATAATTCTGAAAATCTCTTCTTTACCTAAGCTATTGAACACCACCACATCATCAACACGGTTTAAAAACTCTGGTGCAAAAGCACGTTTTAAAGCACTTTCAATTACACCACGGCTGTGAGATTCTGCCTGATTATTTTTTGCTGAAGTAGAGAAACCAACACCTTGTCCGAAATCTTTTAACTGACGGGCACCAATGTTTGAAGTCATAATGATGATTGTATTTCTAAAATCAACTTTACGGCCTAAACTATCTGTTAGTTGTCCTTCATCTAAAACCTGTAATAATATATTGAAAACATCAGGGTGAGCTTTTTCGATCTCATCTAATAAGATTACTGCATAAGGTTTTCTTCTAACTTTTTCAGTTAACTGGCCACCCTCTTCATAACCAACATATCCTGGAGGCGCTCCCACTAAACGAGATACTGCGAATTTCTCCATGTACTCACTCATGTCAATCTGAATCAATGAATCATCACTATCAAACATGAAACGAGCCAGTTCTTTCGCCAATTCTGTTTTACCAACACCAGTCGGACCTAAGAAGATAAATGAACCGATTGGTTTTTTAGGATCTTTCAATCCTGCTCTTGTACGTTGGATGGCTTTGGTTAATTTCTTAATTGCATCATCCTGACCGATAATTTTCTCAGCCACTTTATCGTACATATTCAATAGCTTTTGGCTATCGGTTTGGCCAACACGTTGAACCGGAATACCAGTCATCATGGCTACAACTTCAGCTACGTTATCTTCTGATACTTCGTAACGTTTAGTTTTCGTTTCTGCTTCCCATTCCGCTTTAGCTTTATCTAATTCTTCAATTAAATTTTTCTCTGTGTCACGAAGTTTAGCTGCTTCCTCATATTTCTGGCTGCGAACAACTTTGTTTTTCTCTAACTTAATATCTTCAATTTTAGCTTCAATATCGATAATGGTTTGAGGAACATGAATGTTTGTTAAGTGAACCCTTGATCCCGCTTCGTCTAAAGCATCAATTGCTTTATCTGGCAAGAAACGATCGGAAATATAGCGGGAAGTTAAAGTTACACAAGCCTGAATCGCTTCATCGGTATAAGTTACACCATGGTGTTCTTCATACTTATCTTTAATTCTTGTCAAAATTTCTACCGTTTCATCAGGCGTAGCCGGCTCAACCATTACTTTTTGGAAACGACGATCTAATGCACCATCTTTCTCAATATACTGGCGGTATTCATCTAAAGTGGTTGCACCAATACATTGAATTTCGCCTCTGGCTAATGCCGGTTTAAACATGTTTGAAGCATCAAGCGAACCCGATGCGCCACCTGCGCCAACAATAGTATGAATCTCATCAATGAATAAAATCACATCCGTAGATTTTTCAAGCTCGTTCATCACGGCTTTCATACGTTCTTCAAACTGTCCACGATATTTTGTACCAGCAACCAGCGAAGCTAAATCTAATGTAACTACACGTTTGCCAAAAAGCACACGTGAAACTTTACGCTGAACAATACGCAAGGCTAAACCTTCTGCAATTGCTGATTTACCAACACCCGGCTCTCCAATCAAAATCGGGTTGTTCTTTTTTCTACGAGATAAAATCTGCGAAACTCGCTCAATTTCTTTCTCACGGCCAACAATTGGGTCTAAGCGCCCTTCTTCTGCTGCCTTGGTTAAATCACGACCGAAATTATCTAAAACCGGCGTTTTTGATTTAATATCCGAAACCTTTTTAGGTGTACTAAAGCTTTCTTCTTCACGATAATCATCATCGCCACCAGTTGATGCGCTATTTGAGATATCGTCTCTGAAACCATTTTTATTCACTTCAACCTCCTGTTTAAAAACATCATAAGTAACACCATATTGCAATAATATTTGCGAAGCGATGTTATCATCGTCTCTCAAAACTGATAGTAACAAATGCTCAGTGCCAATTAAATCGCTTTTAAATATTTTAGCTTCTAAGTAAGTAATTTTTAAAACTTTTTCTGCCTGTTTAGTCAACGGAATATTACCCAAATTTACGGTAACACTCGAAGTACCGCGAACGGCATCTTCAATTGAGCGGCGCAATTTACCGGTATCAACTCCTAACGATCGTAAAATTTTTATAGCCATTCCATCGCCTTCGCGAATGAGGCCCAATAATAAATGCTCGGTTCCAATGTAATCATGCCCTAAGCGGAGCGCTTCCTCCCTACTAAAAGAGATTACATCTTTAACCTGTGGTGAAAATTTTGCTTCCATAATACCTTTCTTAACAGCTACGTCCCTAAACTATAAAATTAATTATAAAAGAGTACTGCTGTTTTGTTTATTTTATCAACAATTGCGCCATATAGGTGGATAAAGACGCATTTTGCCGCCTGATTATCCTAAAAAATGGGTAAGAATAATTTTAAAATAGATGATATATTCCTCATATCTATCTACGTAATAAGTGTTTTATAGGTTTTGAGGGCAGTTTTTTAAATGATGCTCTAATGCGCCTAAAATAATGTCGGTTTATTGTAAGGATATTTACGCAATATGAAACTGACATATTGTTACCTTTTGCTTAAGCAATTTACAAGTTTTGACAGAAAAATAAAAAGTTCCTGCCATCATTTAACAAAATCACAAATAAATTCTAAATACATCGTGTAAAATTGATTTTTTTTGGTACAACCGCAATTAGTTAACGATTTAAAATTATCTTTTGTTTTAGGAAAGCAAATCGCTGCAATTATTTCAGGCAGTCCTTGCTAACAATTCCATATACATATACAGGGTTAATAGTCAGGATTGAATTGCTGTTAAGGATATCCCGTCATTCGTTCATATTTATCAATCAAAAACATTATAATTTCAAATCAATCATCCAATAAAATGAGAAATATTTATTCCTTTAAAATCTAACAACTATTATTTGACGTATATAAACTGATTTCAAAATTCTGAAACGTATATATGGAAACTCTCTACCAACGGTTTTTTATTGTACTCCTCCTACTACTTGCGTTTGCAAGCAGGATTGTGGTATATGCAATTCCTGTTCAAAAGGTAGCCAAAGAGATTATCCAAAAAAACACTATAAACGAAGCAGAAAAATCTGAATCTTCAGAAAAGCAGAACAATTTAGAGGAAAAAGTTAAACTAGCTGATTTGCATCTTAACAAAGACTTAAGATACGATTTCACAACATTACCTTTTTATAATACACATTCATTTTCTGGCAGTTTCATTCTTGCTTATTGCCATCTTCAAGTTCCAGAGCAACCCCCTAAATAGTTGCCCACCTAGCTTCTATTTATCTATTCAAATAATTATTAAACATTAAAACCATGATGAAAACTAAACATTTCTTCATAATGGCACTATTTGCCCTTATGACGCCAATTTTATTCTCTGCTTGTAAAAAAGACAGAAACAACCCTACGGAAACACTTGTTCCGGGACCAGATATAAACTTTTATGCGCTAACATCTGACAGCAAATTATTACTAATCAATGCAAAAAGTCCATCGGCTGTAAGTGCAACGGTTAATATTACAGGTTTGCAACAAGGTGAAACACTTTTAGGTATTGATTTTCGCCCGGCAACCGGACAACTTTATGGTTTGGGAAGCACCAGTCGTTTGTACGTAATTGATCAAAAAACGGGAATTGCAAGATCGGTTTCAGCTGCTCCTTTTACTACTTTATTATCCGGTACAGCAGTAGGTTTCGATTTCAATCCAACGGTTGATCGCATTCGTGTAGTTACAAATACTGGCCAAAACTTACGTTTAAACCCAGAAACAGGAACGGTAATGATTGTAGATGGCGCAATCAATGGCGTAACCAATGCAAGAGTAACGTCTGTAGCTTACACACAAAACAAAGCTGGTGCAACTGCTACAGTACTTTTTGATATCGATGCTGCGACTGACAAACTTTACAAACAAGATCCACCAAATGATGGAAAATTGGTTGAAGTAGGAAGTTTAGGTTTCGACGTTGATGACGCAGGTGGTTTTGACATTAACCCTGACGGAACAGCTGCAATAGCGGCCTTATCGGTTGGCGGTACTTCTGCTTTATTCAACATCGACATCAACTCTGGTAAAGCTTCAAAAATTGGAAACTTACCTGCAAATATTACTGGGTTGGCTATTCCAACTGAGCCTGTTGCCTATTCAGTTTCTAACAACAACGAATTGTTGATCTTTAATCCATTGGCTGCAACTCCAACTGTAGCAGTCAAAACCATTGCTGGTATTCAAGCTGGCGAACAAATTTTAGGCATAGATTTCCGTCCATTAAACGGACAACTTTATGCTTTAGGCAGCACCAGCAGAATTTATACCATCAATACCTCTTCTGGCGCAGCCACAGTTGTGGGTACTGCTCCACTAAGCACTTTATTAAGTGGTACACAGTTTGGATTTGATTTTAACCCAACGGTTGATAGAATTAGAATTGTAAGCAATGCTGGTCAAAATTTGAGATTTAATCCACTAGATGGCAGTGTGATTGTTGATGGAGCACTTAACCCTACAACAACAGGTATTACAGGAGCTGCTTACACAAACAACTTTGCTGGCGCAACAACTACTGTTCTATTTGATATTGATTCGAACAGTGATAGATTGGTTAGACAAGATAATCCAAATGGCGGATTATTAGTTGATGTTGGTGCTTTAGGTATTAATGTTGAAGCAAGTAATGGCTTCGATATCGGTGGAACAAGTGGTTTGGCTTATGGCTTATTCACTGTTGGCACCACGCAACGCGTTTACAGCGTAAATTTAACAACTGGCGCAGCTACAGCTGGAGCAACCATTACAAATGCTTCAAGAGGTTTTGCTTTAGGCTTAGGTTTTTAATAATACACTTGATTAACAATTTTAAATGCCCTTCGAGTTTTGAAGGGCATTTTTTTTTAAAAAAATCTCTTAATATAAATTTACATCATAAAACGTTTTAGTTATCCAACAGGATTGATACAATATCAAATTGCAAAGGACAAATGATCGCTTAAGAAAATCCTTAAGTTTGTATTCATTCCATGTAAAAACGAATATGAAAAAATATTTTTACTACAATTTCATCTCACTAGTAGTACTTTCTCTTTCCATCAAATCTGTTTCAGCACAAACAACAAAACAACCTGTAGATTACGTAAACGCTTATATTGGCAACATTAGTCACTTATTGGTACCAACCTACCCTACTGTTCATTTGCCGAATAGCATGCTTCGCTTTTATCCCGAACGCGAAAATTTCACAAGCAATACCATCAATGGTCTGCCTTTGGTAATTACCAGTCACAGGGGCAGTTCAGCATTCAACCTGAGTCCATTTCAAGGCGATTTAAAAAACATCAAAAACACAATACGTTATGGCTACGATAATGAAATTATTAAACCATATTATTATGAAGTAGATCTTGATGATTTTGGCATCAATGCTAAATTTGCGCCTTCCCATCAATCAGGCATTTACGACATTACTTTCAGTCAAAGCAAAAAGCCTCCCTATTTAATTTTAAATACCCGAGATGGCGAGTTAACCACTAATCAAAATAGCGTGAGTGGCTTCCAGAAGCTGAGCAACAATACTAAAGTTTACATTTATCTGGAAACAGATTTGAAACCAGTTGAAGCAGGCAGTTATCAAAATAACACAATCGATGATAAACAAAAATCCGTTTCGGGCAGGAATGCTTATTTGATACTCAAATACCCAGAAAGTACCAGGCAGATAAAAACCCGTTATGGTATATCTTTCATCAGTGTAGAACAGGCGAAAAATAATCTTCAACGTGAAATTAAAAACTATGATTTAGCCAGTGTAGCAGAAAAAGGTAAAAGTATTTGGAATAGCACTTTAGGCAAAATAGCTATTAAAGGTTCGGATGAAAATGCAAAAACCATTTTTTATACCTCATTATATCGTACTTACGAAAGGATGATCAACCTATCAGAAGATGGAAAATACTTTAGCGCATTTGATGGAAAAATCCATAACGACAATGGAACGCCCTTTTTTACAGATGATTGGATTTGGGATACTTACAGGGCAACCCATCCGCTTCGCGTGATTATTGAGCCCAAAATGGAAGGCGATATGATCAATTCCTATCTACGGATGGCACAACAAATGGATGATCATTGGATGCCAACATTTCCTGAGGTTACCGGTGATAGCCGGAGAATGAACAGTAATCATGGGGTGGCGACCATTATTGATGCCTATAATAAAGGTTTGAGATCCTTTAATCTGGAAGAGGCCTATCAGTATTGTAAAGCTGGGATCACAGAAAAAACCCTGGCGCCTTGGTCTTCAAAAAAAGCAGGTGTTTTAGATCAGTTTTTTAAGGATAATGGTTATTTCCCTGCTTTACCGGCTGGAGAAAAGGAAACGGCACCCGAAGTTCACGGATTTGAAAAACGCCAACCGATTGCGGTTACCTTGGGAACTGTTTATGACCAATGGTGCCTGGGAAATATTGCACAACAGCTGGGCAAAACTGATGAAGCAAAACACTTCCTTGATAAAAGTTTAAGCTATCACACAGTTTTCAATCCTGAAACTAAGTTTTTTCATCCTAAAGACGCCAATGGGAAATTTATCGAGCCCTTAGATTATAGATTTTCTGGTGGTTTGGGTGCTAGAGAAACTTATGATGAAAATAATGGCTGGTTATACCGATGGGATGTTTTGCATAATGTTGATGATTTAGTGAAAATGATCGGTGGTAAAGAAACTTTCGTTGATGAATTGGAGAAAATGTACAATACACCGCTAGGCAAAAGCAGGTTCGATTTTTACTCGCAACTGCCAGACCATACCGGAAATGTTGGTCAATTTTCTATGGGGAACGAGCCTGCGATGCATATTCCCTACCTATATAGTTATGCAGGGCAACCCTGGAGAACCCAAAAACGGGTACGAAGTTTATTGTCTCAATGGTTTAGAAACGACTTGATGGGAATCCCGGGCGACGAGGATGGCGGTGGCTTGACTTCATTTGTAGTATTTTCTCAAATTGGCTTTTACCCAATTACACCAGGTTTACCCATGTATGTAATCGGAAGCCCGGCTTTTGAAAATGTTAAAATTGATATTGGAAATGGGAAAAATTTTGAAGTTGCTTGCCAAAACTATGCGCCAGAAAACAAGTATATTCAATCGGCAAAATTGAATGGAAAGGTTTGGAATAAATCGTGGTTCACACACGAAGAGTTGATGAAAGGTGGAAAACTGGAGCTAGTGATGGGAAAGAGACCAAACAAACAATGGGCCGCAGATGATGCAGCAACGCCACCATCATTTAAAATGCCCGCCAAATAGAAAAATCATTGAAGGTTATAGCTTCATGTTTCTATCTTTGTAATTGGTTGGGTTAATAAAATGAGCAATACATTGGTTAACCCTCAGTTTAGGAATAACATATCATAATTTAGAATAAATGTCAGACGAAAAAATAATCTTTTCAATGGCTGGAGTGAGTAAAATCTATCCACCACAAAAGCAGGTTTTAAAAAATATTTACTTATCATTTTTTTACGGTGCAAAAATTGGCGTTGTAGGTTTAAACGGCTCTGGTAAATCATCGTTATTAAAAATTATTGCTGGTTTAGATAAATCCATACAAGGCGAGGTTGTATTTTCTCCTGGCTATTCTGTAGGTTATCTGGCACAGGAACCGATTCTCGATCCTGAAAAAACAGTTCGCGAAGTGGTTGAAGAAGGCGTTGCCGAGGTAACTGCTATCTTAAAAGAGTACGAAGAAGTGAATGAAGCTTTCGGTTTGGAAGAAAATTATTCCGATGCCGATAAAATGGATAAATTGATGGCTCGCCAAGGTGAACTTCAAGATAAAATTGATGCCATGGGCGCTTGGGAGCTTGATTCTAGATTAGAAAGAGCGATGGATGCTTTACGCTGTCCTGATCCCGAAACCAAAATTGGTGTACTTTCAGGAGGTGAGCGTCGTCGCGTTGCGATGTGCCGTTTGCTGCTTCAAAAACCTGATGTTTTATTATTGGATGAGCCAACCAACCACTTGGATGCTGAAAGTATTGATTGGTTAGAGCAGTTTCTACAAAACTATGAAGGAACCGTTATCGCGGTAACCCACGATAGATATTTCTTGGATAACGTAGCCGGATGGATTTTAGAATTGGATCGTGGCGAAGGTATTCCATGGAAAGGAAATTACAGTAGCTGGCTAGATCAGAAAGCCAAACGTTTGGCTCAAGAGGATAAAACTGAAAGCAAACGTCAGAAAGCATTAGAGCGTGAATTGGAATGGGTTCGCATGGCACCAAAAGCCCGCCATGCAAAATCTAAAGCCCGTTTGGCAAATTATGATAAGCTGGCCTCAGAAGATGGAAGAGAAAGAGAAGATAAATTGGAACTTTTCATCCCTGCAGGACCACGTTTAGGTAATGTAGTTATCGAAGCTACGAATGTAACTAAGGCTTATGGAGATAAAGTTTTATTTGATAACTTAAACTTTTCACTTCCACCAGCTGGTATTGTAGGCATAATCGGGCCAAATGGTGCGGGTAAAACTACTTTGTTCCGTTTAATTACTGGTCAGGAAGAACCCGATAATGGAACTTTCCGCGTGGGAGAAACCGTAGAGTTGGGTTATGTAGATCAAATGCACAACGATTTGGATGCAGATAAAACTGTTTATGAAAACATTACTGATGGATTAGATAACATTCAGTTAGGCACCAAAGCTGTAAATGGACGTGCCTATGTTTCTAAATTTAACTTTAATGGTGGTGATCAGCAGAAAAAAGTTGGCATTTTATCGGGTGGAGAGCGTAACCGTGTTCACCTGGCCATTACTTTGAAAAAGGGTGCGAACGTACTTTTACTCGATGAGCCAACGAATGATATTGATGTTAACACTTTAAGAGCTTTGGAAGAAGCTTTAGAAAACTTTGGCGGTTGTGCCGTGGTTATCAGTCACGACAGGTGGTTTTTAGATAGAATTTGTACGCACATTTTAGCTTTTGAAGGAAACTCTGAAGTTTATTTCTTCGAAGGAAATTATTCTGATTATGAAGAAAATCGTAAAAAACGTTTAGGAGATGTAGCTCCAAAACGAATCAGATATAAAAAATTAAACTAGTAAAAAGTCCCGATTTCATCGGGACTTTTTTTATGCCTTTTATTTAATTAATGTGAATTGGTAATTTGTGGAGCATTTGAAAGCTGATTTTCTCTGGCTTTTCTTTTACCTCTAAAAAAGAAATAAAGATTTAGAAATAACATGATCCCAAGGTAAATAGAGAATCCGCCAATTTTTGAACTTAAGGCTTCCACTAAATCTTGATAACTATTTGAATAGATCGTTATTTTCATGATCAAAAGTGCAAAACCAACATTCAATAAATAAAATCCCGTTTCGAAAAGTTTATTCGTTGCATTTGCGATTTCCGCTCGGCCTTTAAAAATATCGAGCATATAAATCTTACTGTTTTTAAACAACGTTTTTGAAACATAAAAAGTTAAGAAAAGCGCCACTGGCAAGTAAACAGCATAACCGATTAAAATTTTGGTAGTTTCCATGACTGAATTTTTAGATTGTTATTTAATTAATTTATGAATGGTGTTGGTAAGCAAAAAAATATTCAAATAGTGTAAAACAGATAATATACAAATGATCACTGCAATTTTCACAGCCAACACTTCGGCCAATTGCAAAGGGTTTTCAATGGTTTCCCAGCCAATGAGTGTCATGGCGCAATAGCCAATGTTCACTAAATAATAAGAAACCAAAAGTGATTTATTAATCTGCTGGCATAAATCCAAATGATCAGGAATGAGTGCTGCCACGAAGATATTGCCATTTCTATAACAAACTTTACCTACTACAATGATGATGAAAACGATTACTGTAATAAAAATGCCGTAGCCTAATAAATTGTAATTCATCTTTTCTGGATTTAAATAGCATTAAACCTCTACCCTAACTTCTTATCAATCAAAAGCGAAAATTATACAACTATGCTTTGATGATGTAAATATAAATACTTTTTTCTGTATTTTCAAAAATTATTGAAAGTTTAATATAAAAAAGAACCCATGATTTTTAATCATGGGTTCTTTTTTATATTCGTTTATCTTTTCCTATTTAAAGCTTTATCAATCGCTTCTTCCGTTACGGTTTCCATTACTTTATAACCAGCCAGATTTGGATGGACTCCATCCTCTGTATATTCGGCTTTTTGTCCGTTTCTTTCATCTAGTAAAGGTGTCCAATAATCTAAAATCGTAAAACGGTTGGCTTTTGCATAGTTAACAATTTCATTGTTTAGGGAGATAATTTGATCTGCCACGCCTTTTATATTCTTATTCCAGGGGTATTCGTAGATGGGCAAATACTTGCAAAGAATTACTTTAATGCGATTCTTCTTAGCCAACTCAGCCATTGATTTGATATTGTTCAGTATGGTTTCATTGCTTACATGACCTTTGTTTGAAGACAAATCATTACTTCCTGCCAAAATAATAACCGCTTTGGGTTGAAGGTTAATCACATCTTGCCTAAATCTAATTAATAATTGAGGAGAGATTTGGCCACTTATACCCCTATCTATATAAGGATGATTAGCAAAATATGCTGAATCCTTTTGTTTCCAAAATTCAAATATCGAGCTACCTAAGAAAACCACCCTTTTTTCTCCTTTAGCTGGTGGTTTTAGCGATTTGTTTTCCTTTTGATATTTTGAAAGTGCTGCCCAATCATCCGAAAAATCTTCTTTCACATTAGAAGTAGGCTGTTGTGCAGATGCTCTAAATGTAATATAAGTTAGTAGAAGTAGAAATATTCTAATTTTCATTTAAACGGGATGTATTTCTCTTGAAATTATTTTTTCTCTTCTCTAGGTCCTCTTTTATAAATAACCAAACCATTTAAAAAGTTGCGGAGAATTTGATCGCCACAAGGTTTGAAATTTTCGTGATCCTCATTCCTAAAAATATCACCCAGTTCTGCCTTTGTTACTTTAAAACCCACCAAATCACAGATGGTAATAATATCTTCTGTTTTTAATGACAGTGCTACTCTTAATTTTTTTAATATATCGTTATTGCTCATGTTTTTAATGATTGAATTTTGAATGAGAGATTGGAGAATTTTGAATTAAACGCCTAACCTAATCTCCTCAATTTATTTTAACTTTTAACGCTAAACTTAACTCGCTATTTCCAGTTTTAACTTCTTCCCTTTTATCTTTTCTCCCGATAAAATACGCATTAATTGATCAGCTTTAACTCTTTTTACTGCCACATAACTGGTGGTATCTTTCACTTCAATTAGGCCTAAATCGTCTTTAACCAAACCGCCTTTTTGTAAAAATAATCCAACAATATCTATTTTATTGATTTTATCTTTCTTGCCGTGAGCCAGGTATAACGTAACCCAATCACTCGCCTCGGGGATTTCATAATGATCTAATAGATGTTCTTCTTCGATATTAGCTGGAAGATATTTATACTCTTCTTCTGGTGTAATAACAGCATAAGCTGTACCCTTTGCATGCATTCTGGCTGTGCGCCCATTTCTATGAATGTAGGCATCTTCTGTATAAGGCAATTGATAATGAACAATATGCTCAATTTCAGGAATATCCAAACCACGGGCAGCCAAATCTGTCGTGATTAAAATTTTATGACTACCGTTCCTAAATTTTAGAAGTGCTTTCTCCCTGTCGATTTGTTCCATTCCGCCGTGAAAAACATCATGACCTAAACCATGTTCAAAAAGTATATCACTAATTCGATCAACTGTTTCCCTGTGATTACAAAAAACCAAAGTGTTTTTGCCTCCAATTTTTGTTAATAATTTGAACAATACTTCTAACTTATCCGCAGCAGGGGCAGTTACTTTTTTAAGCTTTAAATCAGGTTTTGCCTTTATATTTTTTGAAAAATCAACATCAACCGGCTTTTGCAGCTTTACAAAGGCAGGAATTTCATCCATTTTGGTAGCTGAAGTCAATATGCGTTGCTTCAGAGATAACAATTTACCGATGATATATGACATATCTGATTCAAAACCAAACTCCAACGATTTATCAAATTCATCAAGAATAAGGTTTTCGACAAATGATTCATCAAAGTTTTGATGCTCTAAATGATAAGCTATCCTGCCAGGAGTACCAATTAATACCGCTGGAGGATGTGCCAAATTATTTTTCTCAACCCTTACAGCATGGCCACCATAACAACAGTTCACTTTAAAAGGAGTGCCCATTTGTTTAAAAACTTGCTCAATCTGAAGAGCCAGCTCTCTTGATGGAACTAAAATCAAGGCTTGAACTCCCTTAACCTCAGTTTTTAGCTTCGCCAGCAAGGGCAACAAAAACGCCAGGGTTTTTCCAGATCCAGTGGGCGCAATAAGCAAAACATCATTACCAGATTTTGAAGCTTTTAAGGCAGCTTCCTGCATCTCATTCAGCTCAGTAATATTTAATCTTTTTAGGGCATTCGCTATCATTACGGCAAAGATAAGCATTTCACGCCGCCACTAATCCAAAATTGACTTTTACTTAAAAAACTTAGATTTGATTCTCCTAAAAGTTGAAAAATTGAACCTTTTTTCTAGCAACATCAACATATTTCCTCTTTTCGACATTGATGAGGTAACTTTCTCCGTTACCAGATCAACCGATGATTTCAATCGATCGGTTAAATCATCTGCAAATTTATTAGCTCTGCTATTTTGCAAAAGCTGAAGTTCTTGAATTAATTCCGCTCTCATATTCGTTGAATTTTATTACTTATACTAACAAGTAAACGGCGATTCGGTTGTAATTAATGTGAAACATTTATATACCTTAACGAGAATATTCGCTAACTTGTTGAAAACTAAGCAACTGTTAGCAAATAAACAATTTCATCTTAACATAAATTTAATTTCTAGCACTTATTTTTATAAAAAGCTGATTACCATTTGTACCAAGGGATTTCTTTGGAATTAACCTCAAAACAATATCGTATATGACTTGGAAAAAATTTAGTGGAGAAATTATTCAATCTTCTATTCTGGAAGAAGTTGAACAAGCAATCATCAGAGAAACAGAAAATGGCTACAAACTCAAAGTTTGTATTGGAACAGACTCACAAGTCAAAGGACTTGTAACCGATTTTGCCACGGTGATCGTGTTGCTGAGGGAGCATCATGGTGGGTTCATGTACATCCACCAGGAAAAAAACACCCAGCAAGTAGGAATCAAAGAAAGAATGTTGATGGAAGTCCAAAAATCAATCGAAACGGCCTATTCTATTTGTGATTTGTTAGACCTTTACGATGTTGCCCTGGAAGTACATGCAGACATCAACACCAATCCATCGTTTAAATCAAACAAAGCACTAAACGATGCCATGGGCTACATTTTAAGCATGGGTTTCATTTTTAAAGCCAAGCCTGAAGCTTTCGCCAGCTCAACCTGTGCCGATAAAATGGTACACTAGTTTTGTAAAGAAAATTTATAGGAGTATCTTTAACATAAATCCCTATTATGAAAAAGATATTCCTTTTACTGTGCCTGGCTGTTTCGGCTGGTGCTTTCGCTCAAACCACCGATGAAGGTTCTTATACTAAAGTTGGCGACGTTGCTCCTACTTTCAAATTTGAAATCGAAAAGGGTAAAACTGTCGATTTGGCCGATTACAAAGGCAAATTAATTTTAATTAATCTTTTCGCTACCTGGTGCCCACCGTGTAATATAGAATTGCCATTGGTACAGAAACAAATCTGGGATAAACACAAAAACAACGAGCACTTTCAATTTTTTGTATTTGGAAGAGAAGAAGGTTGGGACAAACTAATGCCTTACAAAGCTAAGCGAGGATTTACTTTTCCCATTCTTCCAGATGTAGACAGAAGCATTTTCAGCAAGTTTGCAAAACAATCTATTCCCAGAAATATCCTGATTGATCAAAACGGGAAGATTATTTACCAATCTATCGGGTATGATGAAAAAGAATTTAATGCCTTAGTGAAACTTATTGATGAAAAATTAAAGGCAGCATCATCAACAAAATAGCTTTGCCAGTGTTTAATGAATAAAATAAGTTTTGAAAATATATAGAACAGAGTTTACGCAAAAACTGCCAGTTAGTATCGATGCCGCATGGGATTTCTTCTCCTCTCCACTAAACCTCGCTGAGATTACACCAAAGGATATGACTTTCGA
The DNA here is from genome assembly GCA_004210715.1 of Pedobacter sp. Lineage (GTDB taxonomy): Bacteria > Bacteroidota > Bacteroidia > Sphingobacteriales > Sphingobacteriaceae > Pedobacter. The sequence goes on along the minus strand of SEDB01000003.1, from coordinate 7,286 downwards.
GGTGACATCTCCAAACATGGACCATACCAAGATGTATCCAGGATTAATTATCACTTACAAAGTATCTCCGCTTTTTGGTATAAAACTAGATTGGGTTACGGAAATCACTCATGTAAAAGAGAAAGAATATTTTGTTGATGAGCAAAGATTTGGACCATTTGCTTTTTGGCACCATCAGCATCATTTCCAAAGTATCGAGGGCGGTGTTTTAATGAACGATATTCTTCATTATGGTATTGGCTGGGGCATTATTGGCAAAGTTGCCAACGGGGTAATGGTCAATAATAAAATAAATGAGATTTTTAATTTCCGCTACAAAAAGGTAGAAGCACTATTTGGCAAAATGTAATCGGATGAACTGATTACCACTTCTTGGTAGAAACGGTTTCTTTTTTTACAGGCTCTGGATTTTTTTTATCTGTTGCAAGGAACTTCTTAAACGAATCTCCAAATTTTGAAACCTTTGCGTAAGTGCTCGCTTGAATATCTTTCCAAGATCCTGCATTTAATTTATCGGCAGATTTTTCAAGTGGAGTTCCAATGGTTGTAGTCGCTACAAAATTTCCATAACGATCTCTTTGATAAGGAATATATTCAAAATTGGTTAACCAATAGCGATATTTTCCCTCTCTCGCCTCAAAAACAAATTCGTAGCTCACCTCTCCACTTGGATGACCAGCCACCAATATTGTTTTATCGATAACCATTTTTCCTTTTGCTAAAACGGAACTATCAGTATCATTTTCAAATTTCATCGTTTTTTTGTTTGCTGATATGACGAAATTTTTAGCTCTCTCTAATAAAATAGTCTTACTGATTACTTGTGAATCGACAACTTTATAATAAATGAATTTACCGTTTTCATCTTTAGAAAATTGTTTTTCCTGAGCAGACAAATTGGTTATAAAAACGGAAAGGGCTATGGCAAGTAAGTATCTCATTTAATTATTTTTAATCTATCACTAAGGTAAAAAAAAGCCGCCAGTTTAGATGGACTGGCGGCTGTAATCATATTAATTTGCTTTTAGAAAGCGTAAACCGCTGCTAAAGAGAATTGACCTGCATTTGGTGCCGCCATTCCATTTTCTTTTGCGAAAGGTTTAGTGCCACTATGGTCTAATCTAACCTCTGGAATAAAAGTTAAACCTCCTGATTTAATGTTTGCCGTTAATGTTACAGAAGTGTATTTATCACCTTCAATACCGCCAACATTTTTGTATTTAAAATATTCGCCTCTTAAACCTAATGCTACAGCATCGGTAAAAGCATATTGAGGATATAATGCCGCACCTGCATAACCACCTGCATCATCATTGATATCGTAATTAGCCGCATTTAAACCTAATTTAAATTTATCGGTAATCTGATAAGCAGTTGTTAAATCAGCTATGGTTCCGTAACCACCGCCGCCAGCACCAGATAACACGTTGATATAAGCTGTCCAACCTTCAACCGGAGAAACCATTAACTGACCACCAATGCTAGATACACCACGTGTTGCACTATAAACATTCCAATCGTTGAATAAACCAGCCATTAAACTCACTTTATCTGAGAATTTATAAGTAGCCTTGATACCTGCATTTTGGAATGGACCGTTAGTGAACAAATAAGAAGTAGAATAATTGAAGTTTCCTACCGGAGAAATTACCTCATAACCAATAAATGTTCCCATGTAACCTGCAGTCATTGAAAACTGATCTGTAAAATCATAGTTTACATATAAGTTTTGAATGTGGAAAGACGATGTTCCACCTGAGGCATCAATTAGTGATTGTTCCTGACCTCTTGGGCCAAAAGAAAGCTCTCCAACAAATGAGGCTTTACCAGTTTTCTTTTTCAAAACCAGGTCAATCATTCCTAACGAAACTGAATTATGATCAGATGCGAACGAAGTTCCAATATTAGGCTGTTTAGCAAAATCATATTTAAAATAAGTATCAACCGAACCCGAAATTTCGAGTGGAGATGTTGGCGTTTCCTGAGCGAGGGCGCAGCTAGCGCTGGCCATTGCGAAAATAGCAGTTAAAAATTTCTTCATGTTTGAGCTTGAATTTGAGTTTAGATATAATTTATTTTATGCAATTGGTTCAGTAAGCGGACTATTTTTTTCGATATAAATAGCTCTCTCTTCAACTAGCAAAGTACCTTGAGAATATTTTTCATTGTGTTGTGATTCATCAAGACCCATTTCTTCTTCTTCTTCTGATACACGAATTGGTTGAATCAAATTAATGAATTTGAAGATGATGAATGATACAACGAAACTGAAAATAATTACAATAACCGCACCTTTAACCTGGGTAAAGAAGAATTCTGCACCTCCGTATAATAAACCATCAGCACCAAGGCTATTAACAGTTTTAGTAGCGAAAACGCCTGTTAAAATCATACCAACAATACCGCCAACACCATGACAAGGGAAAACATCTAAAGTATCATCTAAACTTGTTTTTTGTTTCCATGAAACCACTAAATTAGAGATAACGGATGCAATAACACCAATGAAAATACTCGATGGAATGCTTACGAAACCCGCACCTGGCGTAATGGCAACTAAACCAACAACCGCACCTATACAGAAACCAAGCACCGATGGTTTTTTGCCTCTGGCTACATCAAAAAACATCCATGATAAACCAGCAGCACCAGCCGCAGTATTGGTAGTTAAGAAAGCTGAAACCGCTAAAGAGTTTGCGCCTAAAGCCGAACCAGCGTTAAAACCGAACCAACCGAACCAAAGTAAACCTGTACCAATCAACACATAAGGAATGTTGGCAGGCGGAACTTCTTTATGTTCTAAATGTGATTTTCTACGTTTCAAAACCAATGCACCAGCTAATGCAGCCATACCAGCAGAAATGTGAACAACTGTACCGCCAGCAAAATCAAGTACACCCATTTTTAGCAAGAAACCTTCTGGAGACCATGTCCAGTGTGCTAAAGGCGAATAAACAAATATTGCGAACAATACAATGAATAAAATATAAGAAGTAAATTTAATACGTTCAGCTACTGCGCCAACAACCAATCCTGGTGTAATGATGGCAAACATCAATTGAAACACAGCAAAAAGAGATAAAGGAATAGTTCCCCAAGCTGGTCCTGAATTTACGCCTTGAAAAAACAAGAAAGTAGCAGGGTTTCCGATAAATCCGCCGATTGATTCTCCAAATGCCAAACTGAATCCAACTACAGTCCAAAGAACAGTAATTACTCCAGCAGCAACCACACTTTTAATCATGGTTGATAATACATTTTTACGATGAACCATACCGCCATAGAAAAATGCAAGACCTGGGGTCATTAAAAATACCAAAGCTGCCGAAATTAAAACGAAAGCAATATCAGGTGCGCTGTATTTTCCGTCGTCGAAATTAGGAAGTAAAGGAATAAATAGTGCCGCAATGGCCACAATCATTAAGACTGCGAACGGGGCATACTGTTTTAGGGAAAATTTACTCATAGTTTTTAGTTTAATTTGTTTGCATTAATAATTCTCTCAATAATTCTATAATTATTTCGATAAAAATACAACATAATGTAATTTTTACACCATTTTATTAAATAATTATAACAAAAACATTAAATTTTTATAAAACAAATCAAATTTTTAAGCAAAAAATACAATTAAACAAAAAAATATACTTTTTAAATGCCATTTTTTAACAAAAACAAAATCATTAATTTTTAACGAATAATATAGATTTATCCATTTATTGAAGAATTTTAACATAAAAACTTACTAAAAACAAAAAAACTCATGTTTTAACATGAGTTTTTATATAAAATAAATAAAATTTCAGAATTTACCCTAAATAACGAGAACCCTGTACAACTCCTCTTTTTTCTATTTCTTTATCAATAAAAGTTTGAATTGCTGATTTATTAAGCCCCCAATTCGGTGCAATTAACAAATCCCAATCAGAAATACCGAACAATCGTTGAATAACAATATCCGGACGGAGCATTGGAATTAATTCGCAAAGCAAATCCGTATACTCTTCTAATGTAAAAAGCTTAAATGGCTCCTTTTTGTATTTCGATCCCATGATAGAACCTTCAACAATATGTAAATGATGAAATTTAACAAACTTAATTTGAGGGAAACGATTAATTTCATGAATATATCCATGCATCATTTCTCTGGTTTCCCAAGGAAAACCGAAAATGGTGTGCACACAGAGATCGAGTTTACTTTTTTCTAAAAGCTTTACAGCTTCTACAAATTCGCCGTGACTGCAACCTCTGTTTATCTGCTCGAGGGTTTCATCATAAATGGATTCCATGCCCATCTCCAAATCCACATCAAAACGATCGGCATAACTTTCTAATAAGGCTATTTTTTCAGCATCAATACAATCAGGACGTGTACCTACAGAAAAGCCAACAATATCTTCCGTATTTACAGAAAGTGCCTCATCGTACATCATTTTTAAATAATGCGTTGGTGCATAAGTATTGGTATTGGGTTGAAAATAAACGATGAACTTATCAGCTTTATAACTCGTTCTTGCTCTTTTAACACCTTCTTCAAGCTGTTCTCTAATAGTAGGCATTTTCCGTGATGGTTCAGGAGTGAAAGAATCCACGTTGCAATAGGTACAACCACCGTAACCTTTACTACCATCCCTATTCGGACAGGTAAAACCTCCATCTACAATTACTTTGAATACCCGCTGGCCGTTATATTTTTCCCGCAAATGCGTACCGTAATTCTTATATCCCTTAATACCTAAATCTACCTGTGTTCCCATTGCTGCAAAAATACATAAAATAGAATTAATATATTAAGATGGAACCGTTTAAGACTATTAAGTGATATGCTTAAAGAATAAGGCTATGTTTGAAAGATGAATGATTATTAATGATTAACTTTTACTGAAATATTTTGAGAGATATTATAGTTGAAATTTAAAATTTTATTCATCTCCTCCAAATTTGGTGCATTTCTCATCTGAGAACGGGAAACATCAGCATAGATAAAAACGTGCGAATTTTCTACTTTATAATATTTCAAGCAGAAGTAGGATTGCACAACCGCTTTGTCTTCTTTTCCATCATAGCCGACATTGTAACCAACAACGTTACTACCATCACGTTTAAAAAGCTTAAAGTTAGGTTCATCAGCCAAATACTTATCCATATTAAAGGCTGAAGAATCTGAGGAAATCCATATCGTTAACTGTTTTAATCCGTAGTCGTTTTCCTTATGGTCTATATCATAAATGACTGATTTATCTTTTAATGTGCCGATTTTAATATTCCCAAATACTTCATTTTTTAAATCTCCAGATTCCCTTAATTCTATTTCCGTAGGAATGTTCAAAAAAATCTGTTCACCCATATTATTCATCAACTCTGCTACTTTTGTTGGCATTTTCTTAACAGGGTTTAAAATTATCTGAGGTTGCTTGTCTAATTGGCTTTTTAACGCATATATCTTTTGTTCAATTGATTTTTGATGGTCAATAATTTCCTGAGTACTTTTTAGATATTCTTCCTTTGTAATCTTTTTAAATTCAATAATGGTATTCTTTGAATCAGAAATAGTCGCATTATCCTTAAATTTTATTTTGAAGGAGCTGTTACTGAAATCCTGAGCATACATTTCATAGTAATCCCTATCAGTAATATGGAGTTGTCGGAGGCTTTTAAATTTTTTTATATCGATTTGAAATTTCTCTGGCATATCGAAATACAGGCTATCATTTCTTTTAACAAAATGAAATTGATGATCTATTATTTCTTGCATAAATGCACCTGTTAAACCTACAAATGGTTTTTTATCTTCGCGATAGATGTTGTCTATTTTCCAATAAGTTTCAGTGTCTTGTGAACTACAACTCAGACAAAATAAAGTGAGAAGCGATAAGATTATTACTTTTATTAGTTGCATTATTTCAGTTTCAAAAATTAAAATAGCTATCTATATGCTGATTACCTATCTAAAAATAAGCTAAACTTATTAATTGAAAATTCTCATTTCATATTCGCTTGATTTTATAGTGTATTTGCTTCATAGTAATTTTTATTCGTTATAAATTTAATGAGCTAAGCTGGCAACAGAAAATACCTGATAATAAAATTGTCGTGTTTCTCAAATAAATTGCAAAAGGAGGAACATGTTTCTGTTCCTCCTTTTGCTTAAATTTAATAAGTGAATAAAATCACTAAACTGGTTCTTCTTTTTTTCTATTAATAAACAGATAAACTGGAACGCCTAGCAACACAATCACTAGCCCGGGCCAGGTATATTGTTGCTTATAAACCAATAACAAAACACAAAATGCAGCTCCAATTAATAAATAAATAATTGGCGTAACCGGATATAGCCATGTTTTATAAGGCCTTTCTAAATTAGGTTTCTTTAACCTTAAATAAATAACCCCAAAAACAGTAATCATATAAAATAGTACAATCACGAATGAGATCATATCCAATAAATTTCCATATTGACCACTCAAACACAATATTGAAGCCCAAATTCCCTGCATCCAGAGGGATTTTTCTGGCACTCCGTTTTTATTGTTTTTAAGGGCTGCTTTAAAAAACATTCCATCTTGGGCCATCGTTTGAAAAACCCTTGCACCTGCCAGTACTATTCCATTTACGCAGCCGAAAGTAGAAATCATTACCAGTACAGCCATTACAACTGTGCCTATTCCGCTACCGAAAATTTGTTCTGATGCAGCAACTGCAACGCGATCATTGGCAGCAAAAGCAATATTGTCCCTTCCTAAAGTATTGAGGTAGACAAAATTTACCAATAGATACAGTATCATTACTGCTGAAGTACCTAAAACCATCGATCGAACTACGTTCTTTTTAGGATTGTCGATTTCGCCGGAAACAAAAGTCACGTTTTCCCAAGCCACACTCGAAAATACCGAGCCAACCATTGCTGCTGCAATTCCAGCCATGATGGTCATTCCAGAAATAGATTCCCAACCAGATTTTAGGAAATCTCCACCTGAATCTGTTTTGAGGTTATTAAACGCATCCCAACCAAAACTCATATTTTCAGACCAAAAGTTAGTTTTCACTAATAAAAAGCCTAACACAATTAAACCGATCAGCGCAACGATTTTAGATCCAGTAAAAACATTCTGTAATATTTTACCACTTTCCACACCTTTCGTATTAATATAGGTGAGCAATAAAATAACGCCAATAGCCAGAATCTGTATCCAGGTAATTTTATATCCACCATTTTGAAAAATCGGAGCTGCATTATTTAAGGCTGGTATTAAATAGGCTGTGAATTTACCAAAGGCAACGGCCAC